>CAZFQW010000433.1:0-3791 GCA_964521225.1 uncultured Roseobacteraceae bacterium | reverse complement strand
TTAGAAACTGAAAAAGAAAACAAAAACAAACTATTAGCTTATTTGAATAAAAAAGTATTTTACTTTTAGTTCTTTCCGCCAAATTTAATTTTTATAGACTTATCTTTCACGTTGTACATCGCTTCTTTAGCATCGGCTTTACCTAGTTCGTAGGCTTGTTGGTAGTATAACTCAGCACTTTGGTAATAACTCTTCTTCTTTTTAGCGGCAAACTTAGTCTTGTCCCCTAAAATTTCATCTTGTTTTCCTAAAGCATAAAACTTTTCAGCTTCTTGTATTCTAGTTGCTTTTTCTTGAAGCTCAATTTCCTCCTCTTGTTTTTTTAAGAATGCCTCTCTTTCTTGGAGCGTTTGTTCTTGGGTTGCAATAAGCTCAGTTTTTCTGTTAATTTCAATTTTTTGTTTTTGCACAGTGTTAGCAAGAATCGATTTATCTTCTTCAAGATTTACAATTTTATCGTTTAGCACTATAAGCGAGTCTTCTTTTGCCTGTAAATCTCTTTTTAATCGGTTAATTGTACCTAACAATCCATTGATTCTTTTTTGTGCTTTTCCAGATTTGCCAACCTCCTCTTCTAAGCTTTTTTCAAGCCTCGTTATCTCTAATCTACTAAACTCTATATAAGCTTTTGCCCCTTCAATTTTAAGAAGGATAGAATCCTGATTTTCGTCATCTAACTTTGAAAAATCAATTCCGATAATTGCCTCATTGGTTTCCACCGAGTCTAACATCAATGAAATTAACTCCATTGTACTATCAGTTTTTGTGAGTAAAGCATTCGATTGCGATAATTCAAGCTCGAGTTGTGCTATGCGCTCTTCATATTTTTTTGAGCGACACCCCGATGCCAATATCATTATACCTAAAGAAATTAGGGCTATTTGTTTGTTAAACTGCATAAATTATAATTCTGAATTAGTTTGCTTGCTAGTTGAGCGCAACTGTTTGGAAGTGAAAAATATTATTGAGGCGCAAAAGTCAGAAAAAAAAATTAAATTCTACGGAAGCGGAGCATTTTGTTTGTAGACAAAAGCAATTAAGTGGCAATAATTTGTTTAACAATATATCTAATTTACCAAGAACAACACGCAGGTATTTTTTTGTTTCAGCCTTCAACAACCTACCTCAATATTTGGAAGTTTCTCCTGTTCAAGTCAATTTATAAAATACCAGCCACACGTATAAAACCAATAGACTCTTTGTTGTTGATTTCGATGAAAGTATCCTCTACTTTTAGAAGTTTACCGTTAACATCTATCATTTGATACCAGACAGTACTACTATTTTCGACTTTACTTTGGCTAACTTCTGTTTCTTCTTGCTGAATTATATCGGTTAGTTTTTTTGACTTTTTTACTAAAAAATCTTCGGTTGAAAAACCTGTTATTTGCTCAAATGAGTCGCTTAAAAATATTAAGTCGCCACTTTCAATTTCTTTATGATAAAAGATAACACTATCAATTTGGGTAATAGTGTTGAGTATTAAGGCATACTGATCCGACTGACTTTGGTAGTATTTAGCCTGTTCTTGCACCGCTTTTATTTCTTCTTTAGTTTGTTGTACCAAGTTTTCTTGTGCAGTAATTTGCTCATTAAATCTTTGGGCTTCTTCGAGTAGTTTTTGGGTTTCTTGGGTGGAAGTTACAGAACGTATTGCCACTGCAATATTTTCTGAAACATTGGTAAGGAAATGCTTCTCTATTTTTGTGAATGAGTTGAACGAGGCAATTTCGATTACACCAACAGTTTTATCTTTTACATTTAATGGAATTATTAAAATAGATTTAGGTATTGCTTCTCCCAAGCCCGATTTAATAAATGTATAAGATTCCGGGACTTCAGTAATTTCTAAAAGATCTTTTCGGCGAAATGCCTCCCCAACGATTCCTTCGCCTTCGTTTAGATATAATTCATCAAGTTTAAGCTTTTTATTACCAGCGTAGCTACTCATTAATTTTAAAACTGTTCTATCCTCTTTTTTTTGAGTAATATAAATAGCCCCTTGGTGTGCATTTAAACGCTTTATTAGTTCTCGAAGTGTTTTACTTACCAACCTATCCAAATTAGTTTCCGATAAAAGTAACTCACTGATAGAGGCGATTCCCGTACTACTCCATTTTTGCACTCTGTCTCCTTCACGCAGTTCTTTTAAGCTAGTTCTCATTTTTATGAGTGCCTCTCCTAAAATATCGTCGGGTTTTAATTGATAATCAGTTTCTAGCTCTCCATGAGCAATTTGCAAGGCCAGTTCTGTATTTGCATTTACATTTAATTTTTCCTCTATATAAGCAGCCTGTTTTAAACTCGATTGGATATTTTTTCTTACATATTTGGTGGTTATATATCCAAAAATACCCACTTGAATAATGCAAAGAGGAAGCAGGAATATATTAACGAAGTCATCGGGTGCAAATGCTATAAGAGTGTTTTTTAATACGTTGTTGGTGTACAGCCAAACACCAAGAATAAAATAAAATATACTGATTACAAGAAGGTAACTTGAGAAGTACCTCTTGTTTTGTAGCATTACTAATAAAAAAAGCGTGTTGAAAAGAAAAATGTGAAAAAAAATATTTCCTTGTGATTGAATGACAAACTGTATGCAAAAAAAAGCAAGTCCTAGGCTGTAATAAGTTCTTGAAATTTCGGCCTGCCCACTTCTTTGAGACAAAAAGAAAAGAGTAAGATTAATTCCTCCAATTATTAAAGCTAAATGCCAAGTATTAAAAATAGGCGCAATGAGTAACCCTAACATAGAGTAAAATAGGTAAATCAATTTCAAAATACCCTCTGCTTCAAAAAGCATTTTATCCGTCTGTACTCTTAATTTAAAAGAGTTATCAACATTAGAAAAATCAAAATTAGGTTTTACCATTTTTGTGTGAAGGTGTTTAGAATAAAGCTACTCAAATAACTTGTACGAGTGAGTCTAAATTATAAAAATAATAACTAGCGAAGTACTCGGATAAAATTAACTTGTATTTAATATGAGGTAACTATCTGAAAATAAGATGATTTTTCTCAAATTAAATCAGGATAAGTTCTTAACTTAATTAGAGCATGTTTAAAAATTTAATTTCTTAAAAACGAATTATCATAAAATAATAATTTGTGTAACGTTGTCTTAGCATTTGTTCATTTTTCCTTGATGAAAAACGAACCAAAAAATCAAGAAAATCCAAAGCTTCCACCCTTCATACCCACCCTAACCCCCGCTGGATTTTCGTGCCTGCGCTCTTTAAATTTCTTATTTTCAAATGCTTACAAAAACTTAAACATGCTCTTAGTAGTGTAAAAAATTGCTTGATAAATTTGGCATTCAATTGCGCTAATCAGTGCCTTAACTAACCACTTAATTTACCTGTTTTACCTGAAGATATGGCAGCCAGCTATCGTCGCTAATTCCTGAGAACTCTCTAATGAAAACAATGAACGAAGGCCTGTAAGGTTGATAAGGTAGGTTCATTCCTGCTTCTTCTGGCAAACTATTACCTTTTCTTGAATTGCAACTCTTACAAGCCGTTACAAGATTAGACCAAGTGGAAGATCCTCCTTTCGAGCGAGGGAGTACGTGATCTATTGTTAGGTTATCTTCATGAGAACAGTAAACACATTTGTATCCATCTCTTTTAAAAATATTATTTCGAGTAAGCATCACGCTTTTATAAGGGATATTTATATAGCTGTTAAGCCTAATTACGGAGGGTACTTCAAAAGATTGGGAAATTGTTCTAATGTATTTACCTTTCAGGGTATTTACAGTTTCTGCCTTTTTAAGGTAGGTAAGTAAA
>CAZFQW010000432.1:0-3797 GCA_964521225.1 uncultured Roseobacteraceae bacterium | reverse complement strand
CTCTTTAAATTTCTTATTTTCAAATGCTTACAAAAACTTAAACATGCTCTTAGTAAATGAAGGCAAACTTGATAATCAAGATGATAATTGCTGCTAAAAACATGAGAATAGAAATCTTATTAATTCCATGCATCATGCGAAGGTTAAAATTAGATTTTTTATTGGGGTCTTTTTTTCTAAAGAAGTAGCCGAATACTTCCCCAAAGGCAAAATAATCTCCTATCGTATTTTTATCTCTTTTTTCTTGTTCCATCAGTATAATATTTGAATTTCTACAAAAATAACCCTTTGTCTGAATTTTAATTTTTTGTATTGATAACCAACAACTTAAGGGTAAAACTCATAACTCAGTTGACAGCCTGTGGTTCAATCCAATTTCCATCTTCACGGATAATTTCAATAAGTTCATCGACTGCACTTTCTGAAGGAACACTTCGTTTAACGACTTCTTTTCCTTTGTAGAGTGTAATTTTTCCTTTCCCAGAACCAACGTAGCCATAATCGGCATCTGCCATTTCGCCAGGGCCATTTACAATACAGCCCATAATCCCAATTTTTACGCCTTTTAAGTGGTCGGTACGTTTGCGAATCATTGCAGTTGTTTCTTGCAAATCGAATAGCGTTCTACCACACGAAGGGCAAGAAATATACTCGGTTTTTGTCATTCGAGTTCTTGCTGCTTGTAAGATTCCAAAAGCAGTTTGGTTGTAGCGTTTTACTTTCGCTAAGCTATCACCCTCTGTGATTTTTAAAGAAATTCCATCACCGAAACCATCAATTAATAATCCTCCTGCATCGGTAGCTACACTTAAAATAAATTGGTTGTCATCCGTTGCGGGGTAGGCACGCTCAATAACAACGGGTAGTTTTATTTCATTTTCTAGCAAATCGAAGAAGAAGCGGCGCATTTCGGGCATTGCGTGTTCATTTTCTGTATACAATATGATAATTGTATTTGTAGCAATTTTTAGTTTTTCTATTAGGTTCTCATCAACATCCAACATTTCAATTCTTAAAAAGTTGAGCGTTTTATGAAGTTGGTTTGCCGTTAGATATTCTTTGCGAGTATATAGAGGAAGGGTATTTATTTTATCTTCAGAAGTTTCCCAAACGGGGGCGTCTACAATTTGCTTTAATCCATTGGGCAGCATAAAGTCCAACTTTTTTGTACCTGTATAGAGGTAATCGCAACCTTGGTCGTTCATGCCCCATTTGTCGAGTTCTGGCAAATAGAAATGCCCAATACTTCCTAAATCTTTAATTTTTATTTCGGGGAGATGACTCAAATTTGCTATAACTCTTGGTACGTTAGAAGCACCAAAGTTAGCAACTTCAAAACTTTGCCTTCTTGCATATTCGTAAGGGTTTTTAGGGCTGATTTCTATTTCCGGAATATGCTCTTGCTTCTCTAAACGATGGGTATAGCGATTAATTAGAGCCGCGGCTACAGGAGCTTCTGCTTCGGGTTCTTCGGTTAAAGAAACGCGAACGGTATCGCCCAAGCCATCTTCTAACAAAGCCCCAATTCCTACGGCAGATTTAATTCTTCCATCTTCTGCTTCTCCTGCTTCTGTAACTCCTAAGTGAAGCGGATAGGGCTTTAAACCTTCTTCTGCCATTTTTTGGACGAGGAGTCGGTATGCCTGAACCATCACTTGGGTATTACTCGATTTCATAGAAAGCACGATGTTGTAATAATTTAAGTCTTCGCAAATGCGTAGAAACTCTAGGGCTGACTCTACCATTCCTAGAGGTGTGTCGCCATAACGGCTCATAATTCGGTCGGAAAGTGAACCGTGGTTCGTCCCGATTCGCATTGCCGTTCCATATTCTTTACAGATACTTACAAGGGGAGAAAACTTCTCTCGAATTCTTTCTAGCTCTGCTTGGTAGGAAGTATCGCTGTATTCAAGTTCTTCAAACTTCTTTTTGTCGGCATAGTTACCTGGGTTTATCCGTACTTTCTCCACAATTCTTGCGGCTAGTTCTGCTGCATTTGGGGTAAAGTGTATATCGGCAACTAAAGGTGTTTTATATCCTCTTTTATGAAGTTCTTCTCGTATAAGCCTTAGGTTTTCTGCTTCTTTTATACTTGGTGCTGTAATTCTTACATATTCGCAGCCTGCCTCAATCATTCGGATAGATTGCTCTACTGAACCAATGGTGTCCATTGTGTCTACAGTAGTCATCGACTGGACCCTAATGGGGTAGTTGCTACCCAGAGGCACATCGCCGATGTTGGCTGTGATTGTTTTTCTTCTTTTGTATTCTGTAAGGCTTTCGCAGTACTTGTAAGGGTGAGCCACCAAATTAGTTTCCATTTATATAAAGTTTTCAGGATTCGATTTACAAATAAAAGAATCAGCGATTCATTTCATTATAAACTATGAAATGGAGGGAGGGTTTAAGAAGATAATGACAATTTGCAGTGAATTCATCTAAGTGGGGATTTATCAATATTTTAAGAGGTATTCAAAAAAAATAAAAACGGTTTATGTCTTTACTTCACTAGGTTTCCTCTTGTTCCTAGTTTGGTGGTATTAACCACAATTCGTTTTTCAATAAAATTATCGAACGATTGAGCTAAAGCATTTTTTTGCCAAATTAATTGCATCGATTTTTCTTCTGGATAATAAACGGAAGTGTACAGTGTACCAAACCCTTTTTCGTATTGGGTATTAAACAAAGGAGCCTCTAAAAAATACCTTTTAATATTTTCAAGTGTTTCTTCGGAGTTTGCTACACATTCTTCAAGGAAATATTTTCGTTCACGAGTATGGGTTGCTACTGCATAGTCTTCCCAGTCTATCAATTCTTGATGATTAGTAACAAAGGATAAATTGGTGATAACGGGTTCATAATCTGGAGAGAGGTAAACGGTTACATAATTACCTTGGGCATCGAGCACAGTAACATTATATGCCATGTGAGAGGGTACTCTTTGTAAGGCTTTTATAGCTTCTTGTGTGGTTGTGCAGGTTTCTAGTATATACCGCAGTATAAGAGGAATTCCAAACCCTTCGCCCACAATGCGTCGGCCTCCGAAAGCAAGAGAAACACTTAATCCTGAGTAGTTCATGCCGTCTAAAACGCCCCAAATACAGTCGCTCATGGCAATTACGGGTTGCAACCAATTGGTATACAACAATGCTCCTTCAAATTTATGGGGGTCGTAATCGTAGTTTCTAATTAAGGCAAGAGAACCTTTATCCCAAACTAGCTGTGAGCAAGCATTTAGGTATTGAGGCGGATTGTACATACTTAGAAACCTCGAAGCTACATCGCTACCGCCAGCAAGTTGAGTGAGTTGCTCGTAAGTGTTCTGCAATTCGGGCATATATTTTTTTAGTTTGCTGTAAGAAGTCGTATACCCAGCTCTTTTGGTTAAGCCTTCATTGGTAAACCATTTATAATAAAAAGGCCAGTATTTTTCGAAGAGCTTTTGCCACTTCTCCCCAGGTTTTTCTTCTTTTACGGCTTTTAAATAAATATACATGCAAGCGTTGGCTAGATGGTAGGTTCGTTTATTACTTATAAGTTGTTTTGGTCTAGTCATAAATCATAGGCTTTAAGTATTTATACTTAAAGCCTATTTATTAAGTTCGTTATAACATTTTGAATCCTCCTGAAGATTCAACTTCTTTCCTCACCTGTGCGAGGTTAGTGGGTACTTCTGCTTTAAAAAGTTTTTTGATGCCACTAATCCATTTTTTTCCTCTTTCGTTCAGCTCAAAGCGATCGGTCATAAAACGACCACGACTTACTAAAATACCCATGTCGGCACCTTCGTATTGGTA
>CAZFQW010000431.1:0-3808 GCA_964521225.1 uncultured Roseobacteraceae bacterium | reverse complement strand
ATTTGAATTAGGATTATTAACCACAAAGTGTAAACTTTTTTCAGGACGAGACAATCAAATATTTTGGGAGTGCTGACGGACAACTGATGGATTGAACAGGGCTTTACAAGAGAACAAAGGCGTGATTTTACCATTAGAAAGGAAATATTATGGGAATCCGAGACAGCAAATCAACAAGAAGTCAACAGAAAAGAAATTGAATTAATAATCAAGTTTCCACGAAACAACCCAGAAGTAGGATGCAATAAACGACCTACTAGATAAAACAAACTTAAGCCAATCTGCTTTTACGCATCATCAAAACAATTTCCTGATAGATACCTCCGCTTTCAAAACTATGTGCTTGCATCTGACTGAGAAAATTAGCTAGGTTGCTTCTACCTAAGTCTATGAATTTTGTATTGCACAAAGATAAAAAGAGCATAACATCTGCTGTATTTCTTTCTTTAATTCCTTTTTCAACACCTACAAGGATAGCGTCGGATAGTTCCTTTTTACTGAAATTCTCTAAGCTTTTTTTCTGGAGTATCGCTTGCGCTATGGCATCTCCTTCCTCTTTATAATTTTTTACTCGTGCCAGAGCAAAGGACATATCATCTGTCTGAAATTCTTTGTAAGAATTTAACAGGTTTTCTTTTTCGCTTTCTAAGCTTAAAGAACTAACAAGCCGCTGAATATCTCTTTCAAAACTGCTTTTGCAATTGTAAAACCCATCGGATGCCAACAAGATGGCTTGAATCTCTTGTGTTGTTATCGAATTTACGTGGGTTTGCATTTCAGAAGAGCCAATAGCATTGGTTATCCCTTCGCTTACGAATGTACTTCCGGAGCTAATCATTAACTTCCCATCAGGCTTTCTGCGCAGTACTGTTTTTACTTCGTCTTTACTTAGTTGCGCGATGTGTTTTTTATGAATTGTATAAATTCTAGAGTCGCCAATGCTATCATAATACAACATTTTGTTCAAGAAATCCCAAATAACCACTACTAAGGTGCTCATCATATATCTGCAATTTCCTTCGTAGGAAACTACTTGTTGGTTCACACGGTGAATTGCTTTTTCCAGGCTTAGTGGAATATCTTTTGTATCGAGGTGTTCTTCTAAATAGCTGCACAATGTTTCGCAGGTATAAGCAGATGCCTTCCAGTCACAGGGTTTGCTGCCTACTCCGTCGGCGAGTGCAACTATTAGCACGTTTTGGTCTGTGAGATACCGATAGTTTACTGCATCACCACACTTGTGTTTTTCGGGGTACTTGCGGCAGGCACTGATCAGTTCATAAGGGAGAGTACTCATATAGTTATATATATTAACATTAGTGCTAAATTTCATCTGAATTATTCAGTTTTTTTCATATAATATCTTACCGCTAAATAAGATGATCGAGCCGATTAACTTTTGCTCTAATGTAAAAATCGGCAATTACTAAAGCAGCCATTGCCTCTACAATAGGTACTGCACGAGGTACTACGCAGGGGTCGTGTCTGCCTTTACCCGTTACAGTAACGGCTTCTCCCTCTTGGTTCACGCTATTTTGGTCTTTCATAATAGTGGCAACGGGCTTAAATGCTACTTTAAAGTAAATATCCTCTCCGTTTGAAATCCCTCCTTGCACTCCGCCAGAATGGTTCGAGTTTGTTCTTACTTTACCGGCCTGATCTGTGTAAAAAGTGTCGTTATGCTCAGAACCTAACATCTTTACGCCCTCAAATCCGCTACCATACTCAAATCCCTTTACGGCATTAATTCCCATCATTGCCTTGGCTAGCTCGGCATGTAGTTTATCAAAAACGGGTTCTCCTAAGCCAACAGGGGCATTGTTTACTACACATGAAACTACGCCACCAATAGTATCTCTGTTTTTTCTAGTATCGTCAATAAGCGTAATCATTCGCTCTGCAAATTTTGGGTCGGGGCAGCGGACAATGTTATTTTCGGTTTCAGAAAAATCTAGCTTGCTGTAATCTTCAGGCATTTTTAAACTGCCCACTTGCGATACATACGCTGAAATATGAATTCCCACCTCTTTTAGAAACGATTTGGCAATGGCACCGGCAGCAACTCTCGCGGCGGTTTCTCTTGCCGAACTTCTTCCGCCTCCTCTGTAGTCTCTAATGCCGTATTTTGCTTGATAGGTGAAATCGGCATGCGAAGGACGAAATCTATCTTTAATATGAGAATAGTCTTTACTCCGCTGGTCTTCATTAAAAATCACTAAGGAAATGGGGGTTCCAGTAGTTTTCCCTTCGAACACACCCGATAAAATCTCTACTTTGTCGCCCTCTTTTCTTTGCGTTGTGATTTTCGATTGCCCTGGTTTTCTCCTGTCCATTTCCGATTGCATAAACGCTTCATCAACCGTAATTCCTGCCGGGCACCCATCAATGGTTACGCCTATTGCTTTACCATGCGACTCCCCAAATGTGGTAATTCTAAAAATCTTACCGTATGTATTCATATTTTAGTGTGAATTTATTCTGATGGTATCAGCAAGGATTAGTATAAAACTTTGTTCTTTCAAAGTAACAAAATAAATAATTACAGGGAAAGTATGTCAAATTCTATCAATAGAGTTTCTGTTAAAACACTGGATATCTACCAAAATCAAGGCAAAATAAAATGGGTTATTATTGGCTTTGGATTTATTATCGGAGTTTTTTCGCTTTTTTATTCTAACTGGCTTTCCAAGCAAATTACAGCACAAGAAACGGTAAGCATCAATCTTTTTGCGCATACGCAGGAGTTTATAGCATCGCCCGAAAGCGATAATAATTTCAATTTTTTAGTTACTGAAATTCTCAATGCCAATAAATCTATCCCTGTGATTTTAGCCGATGAGGACAAAAATCCGATATATCACGAAAATATTAACCTGCCAAAAGCACTGCCTGAAATTGCAAAAAATAAAATTTTGAGGCAACGGTTAGAAAGCATGGAGCAAGCCCACGCCCCCATTGTAGTGCCGCTAGGCGAGGGGCTAGAACAGTATATTTATTACGATGATTCTGATTTAGCACGGCAAGTTCGCTTTTATCCGATGATTCAATTATTGGTAATTGGTTTTATTGGAGCATTGGCATATATCACTTTTACCACTTCAAAAAGGTCTGAACAAAATCGTGTGTGGGCAGGGCTTGCCAAAGAAACGGCGCATCAGTTAGGAACCCCCATTTCGTCGTTAATTGCCTGGGTAGAGTACTTCCGTACAGACCCCAATTTCGACGAGTCTATTATTGTAGAAATCGAAAAAGACATCCAACGCCTTCAAACAATTACCGACAGATTTTCTAACATAGGTTCAATTCCTAATTTCCAGTTAGAAGATGTGCCGAATGCGATTGAAAAAATTGTAGGATACTTGCAAAAACGAGTTTCTACGAAAGTGCAGATCAATGTTACCCCTAAATTTGGGCAAAAAATGGTCGCTAAACTGAACAGCCCTTTGTTTGAATGGGTGATAGAAAATATCTGTAAAAATGCCGTAGATGCAATGCAAGGAGTAGGCAGAATTGATATTTATATCCGTAATATTAAAGGAGACAGCATGGTGCAAATTGATATTTGCGATACGGGGAAAGGGATTCCAAAATCGAAATTGAAGACCGTATTTCAACCAGGGTATACCACCAAAAAAAGAGGTTGGGGATTGGGGCTTACATTGGTAAAACGAATTATAGAACATTACCACAATGGCAAAATATTTGTAAAACGTTCCGACCCTGAGCATGGGACTACTTTTAGGATTTTGTTGCCTAAATAGAGGGGTTAAGCACCAGTGCTATTTTAAACTGAGAATTATATGTAGGT
>CAZFQW010000430.1:0-3814 GCA_964521225.1 uncultured Roseobacteraceae bacterium | reverse complement strand
TAAATATTTATTTTTCCCTAGCGGTTCTGTATACGAAATATCTAAGCCATAATCGGTTTGTTGGTTTGCATTTTCTTGCTCTTGGCGCAGTGCTAACGATTCTGGAGAGTCGCCAAAAAGCGAAGTTAAACTTTCTACTTCTCCATTATTTTTATTGTTCCCAATGCGGCTGTTAGCAGTTATATTGAGCGTTCTTCCGCTTTTACTCAGCTTATTTTGATAATTTAAACTAAAATCGGCGTTGTACCGATTGCCCTCTGTTCTGGAGCGGTTGTTTGCCTCATTTTGTAAGTTGTTATCTGTATTAAAAATAGTACTTTCTCCTTCGCTTTGGTATTTCCCATTATTTGCAGAAGCCATCGTTTTAAATTGCAATTTCTGACGTTCAGAAATTTTATAGTCTAGCCGAAAGTTGAGCGTATGATTATAACTTTCCGTTTCTCTTAAGCTATTTTCTTGAGAAAGATACTCATCGCCATTCTGTAAAAAATTGGTTCGGTCTGTATTACTCACTATTTTATTATCGATACGGCTGAAAAGGTAACTCCCAGAGAATTTGGTTTTTGCATTAAAATCATGGTTTAAATTTAAGCCTGCCGCAGTGTTGTTCATAACTCCATCGGCTAAGTTCCCTGTATTAATAGGCACCCCCACTGTATTTATATTCATTTCAAAACCCCCACCCCCGCTAGACATCATCGACTGTAAACCACCCATAAAATTAATATAATCACTAAATGAAAATCCTTGTTCGTTGATATTATTCTGATTCCCCACAAAAGAGAGTTGCGTATTTTTATTGAAACTATTCACATTTGCTTTGAGCTTGTGCCGCTCATCGGTGCCATAACCTGCCATAATATTACCAAAAATGCCATTTTTTTTATTTTCTTTTAATTGAAGATTAATTGTTTTTTGCTCTTGTCCATCTTCCACACCCGAAAATTCTGTAAATTCCGATTTTTTGTCGTAGACCTGAATTTTGCTAATTGCATCAGCAGGAAGATTTTTAGTAGCCATTTGCGGATTATCCCCAAAAAATTCTTTCCCATCTACTAAAACCTTACTTACATTTTCTCCTTGCGCTTTTATGCTTCCATCGCGCTCTACTTCTATGCCTGGTAATTTTTTCAATAAATCTTCTACGACATCGTCAGGGCGGCTTTTAAATGCTTTTGTATCATAGGTGATGGTATCTTTATCCATCAAAACAGGAATTCTATCCCCTGCCACTTCAATACCGGCTAACATTTTATCACCGGGTACTAAAGAAAGTAACCCCAAATTATTCACTTTTTCAGAATTAGCATCAAAAGATATATTTCTTTTAATAGTAGTATATCCCACAAAAGAAATATTAAGGATATAATCGCCTGCTTTTATGGGTTTCACCGAAAAAGTACCGTTGGGTTTAGAGATGGCAAAAGCCGTTAAAACAGAGTCTTGTGCACTTAAAAGGGCGATAGTAGCCCCAAGAAGTGGCTTTTTGTTTTCGTCTTCGAGGCTACCCTCTAGCACAAACCCAGATTGCGATACCGCAAATTGTTGCATAACCACAGACATAAATAATAGCAATATTATTTTTTTCATAGCTGATTAATATGAACGTTAAGTTGATTTTAGGATATATTTCAAAACCTCATTTATAATTTTAACTATCGTTTAATTTCCTTTTTATGAGTGAGGTTTTGAAATACTCCCGTACTAGTAAAATGAAATATTAGTTTCGTATCTCTTTAATGATAAATACATTTCCCGAACCTCCCTGCATTTTTTTCATTTCAGCCGTTTTTTCTTCTTTTATTTTATCGAATTTTTCTTGCGTTACTACTTTTCCTTTTGAAGGTGCTACTAACTTTTCGGTGGAAACTTCAGATAAAACATTGGTGGCAATAATTAAAAAATCGCCTTCATTTTTAGAGATTTCTAAAATCATTCCGGGGAGTTCGCCATAGCTTTCAGGACCATTCGAAACAGGTATTTGCGGTGTAAACCAAGCGGAAACGGTATCTTCATCCGTTGTGTAAGTGGCTTCTTGGCAAACGTAATCCAGTATTTTTTTCTGCTTTCCGGTAAGTTTCCAAGCGAAGTTTTTTAGTTTATCTTCAATTAAAAATATCTTTCCAAAAAACTCTTGCTGTTCTACCTTTGTATTGGTTTCTGTATTTTTATAGAATTTATTATCAGCTTCATTAAAATTAATTACTACCGATGCATTGTGAGAAGAAAAATCGTTTTCGCTTTCCTCTTTTTTACCATTAATATATATAGATTCTGTCGGTGTAAAATACAGTAATTTGCTTGTTGTACGTGTATTGGGCATTGGGTTATCCATTTTAATTCCTTCGGGAAGATTAATTTTTAATTGCATAACTTCCTGAAATTCAATTGTTCCCTCTGTTTGCTGTGCAAATACGGGAAGTCCAATAAACAATAAAATAAATGTGAATAAAGTTTTCATGGGATTTAAATTATTTTGTTGATTTGGTGCTAAACTAGCTTATAAATTCATACCTCTGTGTTAAGGCTGTACTAAGTAAGGTTAAGCAGTGTTAAGATGGATGTTAGCCCATGATTTTAAATTATTAACTATTACTAGCTGGAAGATTCAAGAATAAATACATAACTAAAAAATAATTATGACCTGGTTTGAAAAATTAGTTGGATTTAAAGAAATAGAACCTGCTCAAGTAAGAAACAATTTAGTTTTAAAGGATAACCATCTTACCTCAAAAATTAATCATAAATGCTATAAATGCGGCGTTTTTGAGCTTTCTACTCTCGAAGCGTTACGGAGTTCTACTTCTCCGTTGGAATCCTATCAAAAAAAGATACATATTTCTGAAACCGTTGGAGATGTACAAGAATTACATAAAGATTTAGAAAATAAAGGAGCTATTTTTCAGGCAGCTTCGCAGTTTAATTTATTAGAAATGATAAGTTCTCGAATAACTCCAGAACAAGGCATAGGAATATATGAAAACGATAAAACGCAAGGCCCTGCTTGTGCAATTGCCTGCGGCGCTGGAACAATTTATAGAAATTATTTTGTGAACGTTGGCAATCAAATTGGTCAAACAAGTGAGTGCCAAATTGATTGTTTAGAGGATATTGGGAATGAGCTGAAAAATGACAGCTTATTTTTATGGGAAATGAGCAATGGATATGCTTTAACTAGTCAGGAAGGGCTAAAGTATATATCAGCATATATAGAAAACCTTAGCAAGGAGCAATACGAAAAATTAAAAGGTAAGCTAAAAATAGGACTGCAATGGAATGCTGAAGTCACCGTTTCACCCCATAAACATACGGTATCTCAAGCTTATTGCTCTGCGCTCCCTATTGCCTATTCTGACATAGAAACAAAGTATTGGGAGCCTTTTGCAAGGCTAATATTAGAAGCGACCTACGAAGCTACATTTTATGCTGCCGCAAAAAATTACAAAAATACGGGTAATCAACAATTATTTTTAACCCTAGTGGGAGGAGGTGCATTTGGTAATGAATTAAATTGGATTTTTAATGCGGTAGAAAAAAGTATCAATAAATTCAAAAATATTCCTATTGATGTTAAAATTGTTACCTACGACCAATCTGACCAAAAAGTGAAAGAATTTGTGAATAAATTAGATAGTTAAAACAATGAAAATGTGTTTTGAATAATCCCGTGCTATAGGCATTTTTTTAAAATCAATTTTTCAGTGCAGAACAAAAAATTGTTCCCAGAGTAAATCTATACAGATAAGCTATCTATCTTTTGATGTAAGAGCATGTTTAAGTTTTTGTAAGCATTTGAAAATAAGAAATTTAAAGA
>CAZFQW010000429.1:0-3817 GCA_964521225.1 uncultured Roseobacteraceae bacterium | reverse complement strand
ATATACTGCGCATCAACATGCCCAAACGTGGCTACGAGTGCAACTAAAAATAAGGGGGTTTTTAAGTGGATTTTCATAAAGCAAAATGGGATTTAAAGTCTCTTATAAATTTGATATACTTTAAATCCCAATATCTATTCCACTGCCCTGAACGTTGTTTTTTGAAGGTTTTCAATTATTTTCTTGTCGAAAACCGATAAGTAAACCTCATAAAGCGATTACCGCTTATTAAACTGACTCAATTTAATTTCTGTCAGTTTTTGTTTGGTATTCAGCGAAAATTCATTTTTCATCATCCAATCGTAGTAGCCTGGTTCTTTGGAAAGAACTTCTAAAACGGGCTTATTTTTATGTTTTCCAAAATTGAAAACTGCCTCGCCTTTTGCGTTGTAAACCATTCGCCCTGCTAGATCAATCATTTTGGAAGCTGTAATTTGATGCAGTGAGTTTACATCATCTTTTACAGGCGTTATCATTTTTCCATCTTTGTCTTTAATCTCTACGCCTTGGTATTTTCCAACCTGCGCATCGAGTACTTCAAACGTAGCAATGGTATCTGCTTCCGCAGAGTGCGCATCTATTAATTCCTTTCCACAATAGAATTTATAGGCAGCACTTAGCGTACGAGGCTCCATCATATGGAAAATTTTCTGGGCATCTACCAACTTTCTATTTTCTATATTGAAAGGAATGTCGACTCTTAGAAATTCTTCTACCAAGAGGGGTAAATCGAACCGCAATACATTAAACCCACACAAATCTGCTCCTTCTAAGAACTTGGCAATTTCTTTGGCAAGTTCTCTAAAAGTAGGAGCATTTTTAATGTCTTCCTCATAAATACCGTGAATCATACTCGTTTCAATAGGGATAGGAACGGTAGGGTTTACGCGCTTGGTGTATAACTGCCTACTGCCGTCGGGGATGATTTTAAGAATAGATATTTCTACAATCCTATCTTTAATAACATTGATTCCCGTTGTTTCTAAATCGAAAACTGCAAGTGCGTTTTTGAGTTTTAAATTCATATTAGCTTTTTCTGAAGTATCTAATAACTATCGACCAATTACAGCACGTGAAGGTAAATAAAATTATTACAAGCCTTCTAAAAATGGGAAAATCTTGGGCTTAATTTAGTTTGACTGTTTTATGGTTTTATAAATCGTACAAACTCAAACCTATTTAAAAGCAAACCTGCACGGTTTAATCAATTAATTTTTTTCTGCTTAATTTACATCTTTTTATCTTTTACTTTTACGCCTTTCAAGAAAGAAAATAGCGATTAGTAACCTATGAAAGATTGTTGTAAAACCAAAGAAAATAAAAATAATTCCCTTTTTACCAAATGGATAAACCGCCTATTTTGGGGTTTAATAATCTTTGTTTTAATAGGCGTGTTTACTGTTCAATTCATTCCATAAAATCATTCAATACAAATGAAAAAAGTAACAACGTTTGCGGCAATGTTCGCAATAATATTGGCAAGTTGTACGCAGCAAGCAAACAACCAAAACGAGCAAACAACGCAAGAATCCCTTCGACCAGCGGAAACCGTTGTGGCAGCAGAAGAAATAACCTCTGTGCTATCGGGGTATATGGCAATTAAAGATGCCCTAGTAGCCACCGATGCCCAAAAGGCAAGTAAAAGTGCCAATGCCCTGCTAGCCCTACTTACAGAAGAAAATGAAATGATGGGGAAATTGAAAGAAAGCGTCCAAAAAATTGCAGTTTCGGAAGATACCGACCAACAGCGCGCTGCCTTTGAGTTGCTTTCAGAAGATGTTTACACCTATGTAAAAGAAAACGACCTTGAAAGAGGTACGCTTTACCGGCAATATTGCCCCATGGCTTTCAAAAATAAAGGAGCGTATTGGCTGAGTACTTCCAACCAAGTTAGAAACCCTTATTTTGGCGATAGAATGTTGAAATGTGGCTCGGTAAGAGAAACTTTGGAGTAGGCTAAATTCCCTTTTAAATGCGATAAATCCCTACCCAACAAAACAACCTAGCCAATTGTGCAAACTGTTTGGTAGGGATTTTTTGATAGAATAAGTGTGTCCTTCAATACCTCAACACCTTCACTTCTACCCGTCGGTTTTTTTGCCTATTTTGCTCTGAGTTGTTGGGTACACGGGGGGTATTTTCCCCAAACCCAAAGGTGCTAATTCTCTTTTGGTCAATCCCGCTTCCTACCAAATATTGCTTTACGGCTTCTACCCTTTGCTCCGATAAAATCAGGTTCAAATAGGCATCCCCCTGGTTATCGGTATGGCCTTGTAACTCAATTATAAGCGTTGGGTACTTGTTCATTACTGCTATCAAATAATTCAAATCGTTTAAGGCAAGAGCCGAATCGAGAAAAATAGCGGTACTCTGCACAAAGTGCACATTCTCTAACGCAAATTTCTCCTTTGGTTTTTCTATTTCCGCAGGATTGGGAGTAGTTGGCAGGGTAATTTTTTCTGTATTTTGCTGGTTGTCTTCTGTTGGAGGGATGATTTTTGCATTTTCATTCCCGTTGCTTTCTGCTCCTTGCCCGTTATTTCCTGAATCTTCGGCTTTGTACCAAATTTTCACCTCGTGGTCGTCGCTGCCCGTGGCAATCAACCGCCCGTTAGGGCTGAACGAAAATGTTTTAACCACATCGGTATGTTCTCCTAAATCTTGGGCGATACTCAGGTTGTTCATCTCCCAAATTCGGGTTTTGCTTTGCAGGTTGCCTGTGAGCATAAAATTGCCCTGCCCATCGAACGAAATTACGCTCGACCCTTGGCGGTCTGCTGCTTGTAGTTTCTTGCGCATCTGCCCGGTAGAGGTATCCCAAAAGCGAATGTTGCCGCTCACCGTCCAAACGGCTAAAGTATTTGTATGGGGGATGAAGGCAAATTCGCAGACAAATTCGTCGTAGCCTTGGTGCGTCCCCAACGTTTTATTAGCTTCTACTAAACGACTTAAACGGTTGATAAACGTAACCGTGCCGCCACTTCCGAAAAGGAGGTATTTCCCATCGGGGGTAAACTCTGCCGAGGTAATCCCATATTTTTCGCCTGTGTACACTTCTTGCACCTGGTTATTTTCCAAAGAAGCGCGCATTACTTTCATGTTGTAGCCGCCAAACCAAAGCGCTTTCTCGTCGGGGGCGAAACGCACAAAAGTAGGTTCATTCCCCTGCACTCCGTTATAGGGCGGTATCGCAGGGTTCTGAAAGGTATTGATGGCAGAAGCCGACTGTACATCCCACAGGCGGACTGTTCCATCGTAGGCGGCACTTACAAGTTTTTCTTCTTCTTTATCGAATTGTAAATCGGTAATCATCCCGCTGTGCCCATCAAACTGCTTTAAAACATCGCCAGAGGCAACATCCCGAAGGAGAATCGTTCCGAACTCATCGCCGCTAATCACCTGCGTTGAAGCAGCATTAAATCGAACATAAGTTACCTTCCCGCTGTGCCCATAAAGGGTTTTCAGATACTTGAAGTCTTCTGCAAAACTTTCTCTAACAAATAAAAGGATACAAAAGACTCGAATGAAAAAGGCTATTTTTTTCATGGTTCAGTTAGTTTTTAGGATATGCTTGTTTGCCAAGACGTTGGTAAGAGGCTTTTCACACTTTATTGAACGTGAATTGGGTTAGGTGCAAAGAACTTTGGTTGAAGGAAGCCATGTTCGACCAGTATTTTAGTATTTATCGCTTGGCCTAGGTGGGTAAAATAGCCCAACGGCTAAAGGGCTAAACAAAACGCTGGCAGTCGTTAATATTATTACGCATCCTTTTTGGTTTACATGGGCATTGTGCGAGGAGAGGGTAAAACCACATTTG
>CAZFQW010000428.1:0-3818 GCA_964521225.1 uncultured Roseobacteraceae bacterium | reverse complement strand
TACTACTCCTATTGTTCCCACTCCCGCTGCGGTTAAGTATTGCAGCATTGGCGCACCCAATCCCCCCGTCCCCACAACTAAAACTTTGGCAGCTTTTAATTTCTCTTGTGTCTCTAAACCAAACTGGGGAAGATTCAGGTGCCGGCTATATCGTAATTTTTCTTCTGCGGAAAGGCTCATTTTTCTGTGTATTATTTTTAGTTTTTAAAGAAACATCGAAAAGGAGCGATTGGTTAGTAAGTAGCTATTTTTTCAGGGATTGCTACTGTAGTTTGGGCGTTTAGGCTGCAATTAAATGGGTTTTGAAGTTTAAAAACTGATGGTATTTAGTCTTGCTACCATTGCTCAATGAGTCCCTAATGTCGTTCAGGCAAAAAATCGTTTAAGTGATACACTACCACACCATCTTCATGTACTTTAATTGAAAAAACACCCTGATTTTGTAGTTGGTTAAGGATTGCTTTTGCATTTTGATGTGAGGTTTTTAGGTGGATGGCAACGTCTATTGCCGTAAGCGTACCTTGTTTTTCTGAGGCTAATTTAATTAAGTGGTACTCTTTCATATCCGCTATCAAAATTTGTTGTTTTTTTCTGCCTTTAAAATAATGATAAGTACCAAAGCTTGCGGGTAAAAAGCCAAATACAGTAGTATAAAAAAGGTTGTCCCAGAAATCGTAAAATTGAGGTTCTTTGCCTAAACTTGCGAAAAAACCAGCAATAATTACACTTCCGAAAATAATTAATGCTAAAGAGCCGCTAACAGGGGGGTTCTGTTCAGAAAACATGAGGAGCTAGTTTAGGGTAAAAAAATAAGAAGCGTCTATTGGTTTTTACATGAAGTCCCTCTAAAAGGTTTCAATAGACTATTTTCTAGTACATTTTTTCTTGAGTAAGTGCTAAGGAACGGAAAATAAATAAATTATCTTTCTCTCTTGTTTCTTTCGGTCGGCGTTCCGATTGGCCTATACTTCCAGTTCCACTGCGGGTTGGAAATACTCGCCATCGCCCTGCTATGCCTGCGTTTTTTGCCTTTTATAGCCTCAAAACCAAAATCCAATATTCTTGAGTTAGGAACCGGTATTAGTTTCTCTTTAGCTTGGATGGCTAATGGGTTAGATGCGCATTCGAAACTGACTGGTACAGATAACCATCCCCATCTCACTGAAATAGCGAATAGGTTCTTCGGGCAAGATAACAGGGTAGATTTAGTGTGTGCCGACGGAGCGCAGAGGCTTAAGAATTACACGGGTAGCAAATTCGATTTAATTTTTGCAGAGCATGGCCGGGCAAATACAGCGAGCTCGATGAAACCTTGGCGCTTATTAAAGTTGGGGGAATTTACATTATTGATGATATGAACCCTCAACCTAATTGGCCAAAAGGGCATAATGAAAAGGCCAATCGTTTATTTGTGCTTAGGTGCTTAATTAAAATCAAAAAAGCCAGAGATTACTTTAACCTCTGACTTTTTTTTGTTCAAAAACAACGGTTTCTAAATAGTTGGATCTGTGGGCGTGTTTGTGTTATTGCTTCTTTCCCTTAATGGATAAGGGTAGAAGTTTCTGTTTCGTTCTTCTGAAAAGTTTCCTACCTCTCCGCTAGGTTCGGGTCTGCCGAATCGGCGGCTATCTTCTAAACTTACGCCCGATAGAAACAACTCTGCCCTTCTGTTCTTGTAGATTTCCAATAGCACCGCTTCAATCGTCATCTCTCCGCTGTAAGGAGGGAGCGATGCATTTACACCGTATCGGTCGTTGGTTTCTGTGAGTACAATGTTCAGGTTGTTCACTGCTTGCGTGATGTCGGGTGAGGCTTTTCTTGCATTGGCTTCTGCAAAAATTAAATCGATTTCACTGGGTAAATACACGGGGATTGGCTGCGTATCGAGCGAGTAAAAGCCTCTGAGTTCTTGGATAGGCAAGCCGTTTTGGTTGGTTTCACTAGAATTTCTCATGTGGAAAGAAAGGCGGTTATCATTAGGGTCGGGTGCTAGGGATGCGGGTAAACCGAAATTATCGCGCGGTTTAAAGTTGGGTGTATTGTTCTGTACCACACGTGCCCAAATGGGGTTGGGGTTCAGGAGGTCGTACCGAAAGTTAGAAACCGACGATAGATCAACACTGCCTGCGGCTGGTAGGGCAGCCTCGTAGTTTCCCGCAAAGAGATGGTATCGTGCCAAATACGTTCGAACCGTATTTAACAAGTCGATATTTCCTTGCAGTACGGCATCATCAAATTCTGTTGAAATGGGAGCAGCCAACAAAGCCGTTTCTGCTTGTTGTAGCAAACCAATGGCAGTATTATACCCTTCAATTCTTGAGACGAATTGAGCACCGCCGCCTAAATTAGGGTCTACAATTACCTGCTCGTAGTTCTGAGAAAGTGCCCCAATGGACATCGCTTTAAATAACTGTGCGTTTGCCAAAATTCCCACCTTTGTTCCCTCTTCTAGCGGAACGTTCTCTACATTTTCGATGAGGTCGTTGCACATTGCCATCACTCTCAGCATGGTTGCCCAAAGCCCTTCAATATTTGTGTTGAAATTAGGTAGGGCTGTTCCTCCATCTTCTAGTTCTATCATGTTCTGAAAAGTAGTGGTAATGGCAGCTTCACGGGTGGTGATTGCGGGCGTTTCTATAATAAAACGCAGCCCTGTGGTAGAGTACAATTGCAGTACTCCTACACTCAAACTCAATAGCCCATCTCTACTCGAAAGTATTTGCACATCGGTGGGGGCATTGGGGTTCACAAATTCAGTTTCGCACGAGAGCGTTAAAAACGCTAAAGTCAGTACGAAGGTATTTTTAATTTTATTGATATATAATTTCATTTTTTTCTGTTTAGAATCCTACATTAATACCAAATTGGATAGTTCTGGGAATGGGCACTCCTGCGAAGTCAAAACCTCTTACCCCATTGCTTTGCCCTGGCGTGTTAATTTCCGGGTCCCATCCTGAGTAATTGTCTATCGAAAGTAAGTTTCTACCGATAAGGCTAAATTTCACACTGCTAATTTCTGGTAAATTGGGTTCCCACAAATAGCTAATTGAAAGCTCTCTTAGCTTAATGAACGAGCCATCTTCTACAAATTCTTCGAAGATACCCGCCTGTGCACCGCCTAGCCCTTTAATTTGTTCTCCCCTTAGTTCTTTCCCCACATTGGCACCCCCCCCAAAAATCACGTTGTCCATTAAACGGCGGTTCCAGTTAAATACATCGAAACCTTGCACGGCATCAAACTGCATTCTGAAAGAGAAGTTTTTGTAGCTCACTTCGTTAATGAACGAGCCAAACCAATCGGGGTTGGGGTCGCCAATTACCTTCGCTCCTGATCCATCTTTGGTTGTGCCCGCAAACGGATAGCCGTTGGCGTCTAAGGCTATTGCTCCGTTATCGTCTCTGGCATAAAACTGCCGGTAGAACACGCCCAAGGGCTCTCCGGGAATTACAAAACTCGTAGCGAAACTGCCCGGTAGGGTAATTCTATCGCCTACTACCTCTGTTACCTCGTTTTTGTTGGAAGAAAACGTACCAATCATATCCCATCTTAAATCTTTTTTACGAATTACACTTGCTCTTAAAAGCACTTCTATCCCTGAGTTTTCCAACGAACCAATGTTCTCGAAACGAGTGGTAAAGCCTGTAGAAGCAGCTACTTCACGTTCCAATAATAAATCTTTTACTTTTTGCTGATAGTAAGAGAACTCTAAGCCAATTCTATCTTTCAAGAAACTGGCATCGAAGCCTACTTCAATTTCGTCCATTCGTTCGGGAGCTAGCCCTTCGTTGCCCAAAAGTGTAGAAGGTAGCACGCCACT
>CAZFQW010000427.1:0-3821 GCA_964521225.1 uncultured Roseobacteraceae bacterium | reverse complement strand
TGAGTGTCTTGTAAAATCAAACTCATCACTAAATACTAAGCACTAAACACTTTTCTTATGAAAGAAAGTATAAAAGTATTCGCCTCGGCAACGGTTGCTAATGTTGCCTGTGGATTCGACATATTAGGGTTTGCCGTAGATGCTCCAGGCGATGAGGTGATACTCCAAAAGAAAGATTCGAAAGGAATTGAAATCATTGATATAATAGGAGATGGCGGCCGTTTGCCCCGTGAGCTTTCCGCAAATACTACCACAGTGGCTATTCAGAAATACCTAGAGCATCTTAGCGAAGATGGAATGGGACTTTCGGTGACACTGCACAAAAAAATGCCTTTGGGGAGTGGAATGGGTTCAAGTGCTGCTAGTTCAGTAGCCGGCGTTTTTGCCATTAACGAACTTTTGGGCAGCCCGCTTTCTCGCAAAGAGATTCTACCTTTTGCCATGGAAGGCGAGCGCATTGCTTGTGGTGCTGCCCATGCCGATAATGTTGCACCTTCGCTCATGGGGGGGTTTGTGTTGGTAAGAAGTTACAAGCCGCTCGATGTAGTGAAAATTGATACTCCTAAAGCACTTTATTGTTCATTGATCCATCCACATATTGAAGTGCCTACACAAGATGCCCGACGTATCTTAAAAAAGGAAATCACTTTAATTGATGCCATTACCCAATGGGGAAACGTTGGCGGGCTCATCGCAGGTTTACAACAGGGAGACTACCAGTTAATCGGCAGATCTTTAGAAGATGTAGTAGCCGAGCCAGTTCGTTCGCTACTTATTCCGGGATTTAAAGAAGTAAAGTCTGCTGCCCTAGCAAATGGTGCATTGGGCTGTGGAATTTCGGGCTCAGGCCCTGCTATTTTTGCCCTGAGCAAAGACAAAGCAACTGCCGAAAAAGTAGGCAAATTACAACAATCTATATTCGCCGAATTGGAAATAGAAAGCGAGGTATATGTCTCGCAAATTAACCAAGTTGGGCCAACAGTAATTGGGTAATTTAATGGCAAATTTTAAATTACGAATGATGAAATTAGTGAAGTAAAAAGCAGAAAATAAAATTAGTTATGATATAAGATTTCTTTTGAAGAGAGTCAGTTAAAACTAAATTAGAATTGTTGGATAGGAATCAACGTTAATCTGTCAGAACTATAAATACTTTGATTATGAATACTATTTCGATAGAGATGGCCATAAAAGGTTTCCCTGAGTTACTTAAAGATACGCTTGATACAAAAAAAGAAACCATCATCACTTCTGAAAAAGGAGATGTAGTGCTCATAGACCAGCACAGTTGGGAAGAATTAAAGGCTACAATTCAGTTACTGAAAGACCAAAAATCACTAAAGGCTTTACTTGATGGGCATATTGCTAGAGAAAAAAATAATGTAGAAGGTAAAGCTATTAATCAAGTATTCGATGACCTATAAAATTCTAATTTTAAAGCAAGCTGAAGAAGATTTAACTTGGTTTAAAAAGAATGATAGAACCAGTTATTTGAAGTGTTTCGATTTAGTAAGAGATATTTCACAAAATCCTAGGACTGGAATAGGTAAACCTGAAAGATTAAAGTACTTCAAACAAGAAGTATATAGTAGAAGAGTGAACCAAACTGATAGAATGGTTTACACAATCTATGAGAAAAATAAGGAAATCGACATATCCTCTTGTAGAGGACACTATGACTAAAAATTCAGAACTAAACACTTACAACTAACAGATGGAACTATACAGTACGAAACACGAATCGCCGAATGTAAACTTAGAAGAAGCTGTTTTTAGAGGCTTGCCGCCCGATAATGGCTTGTATATGCCTACGAATATTCCTCAATTACCTACTTCGTTTTTTGAGAAAATCCATGAATTAAGTCTTCCCGAAATTGCCTTTGAGGTTACTAAAACGCTCATTGGCGATGAAGTTTCAGAAAGTGCCATTCGGGCTATTGTTGAAGATGCTATTAATTTTGAGGTGACTTTAATAAAGGTAGAAAAAGATGTCTACTCATTAGAACTTTTCCATGGCCCTACCCTAGCTTTTAAAGATTTTGGTGCAAGATTTATGTCGCGTTTAATGGCGCACTTCTTAGAAAAAGAAGAAAAGGAAATCCATATTTTAGTAGCTACTTCTGGCGATACAGGCAGTGCAGTTGCCCAAGGTTTTTTGGGTGTTCCACGAATTAAAGTAACCATTCTGTACCCAAGCGGAAAGGTAAGCGAAATACAAGAAAAGCAGTTGACTACCATAGGGCAAAACATCGCTGCTCTTGAAATTGATGGTACGTTCGACGATTGCCAAAAACTGGTAAAACAAGCTTTTTTAGACGAAGACATCCGCAGCAAGAAGCACATGACTTCTGCGAACTCGATTAACATTGCCCGATTAATCCCTCAATCGTTTTACTATTTTAATGCCTATGCAAAAACGGTTCAGTTGGGTAAACCACTCGTTTTTTGTGTTCCGAGTGGGAATTACGGGAATTTATGTGGCGGCTTAATTGCTACACAAATGGGGCTTCCTATTAAACACTTTGTAGCAGCAACCAATGCAAACCACATTGTTCCTAGTTATATTGAAACCGGTAATTTTGAACCCAAACCTTCTGTAAAAACGATTGCCAATGCCATGGATGTAGGCAACCCTAGTAATTTCCCACGGTTCTTAAGCTTACTTGGTGGCGAGTGGGATGCTGTGAAAGCACAGGTTTCGGGGAAATGGTATAGCGATTCGGAAATTAAAGAAATCATCCAAAAAGTATACACGGAAAGCAATTATGTGATGTGTCCGCATACTGCCATCGGTTACCAAGGACTTAAGAATGCGCTCAGCGAATTATCAGGCGAGGTAACAGGGGTTTTCTTAGCAACAGCACACCCTGCTAAATTTACCGATGTAGTAGAAAATGCCATCAACCAAAAAATAGTTCTCCCACAGCGTTTACAAGCATCGGTAGATAAGGAGAAAAAATCTATAAAAATGTCGAATAATTTTGAGCAACTCAAACAATATATTTTAGCATAAAAAAAGGTCAACGTTTACAGAAACCTTAACCTTTTTTTCTTCGTCTAACTATTAGCCGTTCGATACTTGTAGCTCTAGTTTTTTTACAGGTAAATTATCTTTACACTCTTCTAGTAACTGTGTAGTTGTCTTTTTCAAAATAGGATGGATAAAGTCGGGGGCAATCTCATTTAAAGGATACAGCGCGAAATTTCTATTATGCATTTGCGAGTGAGGTACGCGTAGCACATCGGTTCCTATAAACTGATTTCCGTAATATAAGATATCAATATCAATAATTCGAGCGTGCCACTTCTGCCTTTTCGTTCTTCCGAGTTGGATTTCTACAGACTGAATTGCCATTAAAGCCGCTAATGGTGCAAGTTTCGTTTTAAGCTGAACCACTTGATTATAAAAATCTGGCTGATTTTTAACTCCCCAAGCTTTGGTTTCATAAACTGAAGAGGTTTTTTCAACTTCCCCTATCTGTTCTGAAATTAGCTTCATCGCATTTTGGAGGGTAGTTCCTTTGTCTCCAAGATTACCCCCCAATAGTAAAAATATAGTGTTCATAAGTAAATGTTCAATTATTAAACGACGAATTAATAAAGCAGTCATTTCGAGCACTTTAATTCATAAATAAATTATAATGCGAATCAGAGATTAAAAGACTATTGCAGCCAAAAAAACTGAGCAAAAACATGTTTTTCTTGTCATCTCGATTATAAAGGGAGAGAGAACGATAATGTTTACTTGCCTAATAGTTTGATTCTTCGGAGCCTGTATAGAATTTAGTGTATAAGGGAGATTACAAATTTTTTGAATGATT
>CAZFQW010000426.1:0-3829 GCA_964521225.1 uncultured Roseobacteraceae bacterium | reverse complement strand
CCATAAAGGTTTCCTAGTGCATCGGCTTGGCTTGCTAAACCGAACGAGCCCGAAAGGTTTACATCTACGCCACTTTCGCCTTTTGCCTGAGCCACTTCTCTTTCTGCCTCTAGTTTTCTCCGTTGGTAACTCAGGTATTCCTCTCGGTTATTTTGCGCCTGCGCTATTGCTGTTTCAATTTCAATGTTGAAGTTTGGAATCTCGTCGGGGATTGCTAAAGAAATAAACTCGTTGCCTGGCCTGCCAATGTATGCGTTTAAATTAAGGCTTGATGTTTCTAAATCTAACCTTGCACGAGCTACTTGTTGCTGAGAAGAAAGTGAGTTTAGTTCAAGCTGAATTAAGTCGTTTTCGGCAATTTTACCTAGCTGATACCTACCCTCAGCAATTTTATAGATTGTATCGTTATTCGATAGGTTTTTCTGTGAAATTTCTAAGGAAATTTGGGCAAGCAATAAGTCAAAAAATAGATCAGCGGCAGTTTGCGATACCCTTTCTAAATCTTCAGAATATCTTCTTATAGATTCTTGATAGCGTAAAGGAGCTATTTTTTTATCCCATTTGAAGCTGTTAAAGCCAAATATGGGTTGGTTAAACCCTATAATTAACGGATTGGCTGCGTAAGAAACACCCTCCCCGGAACCCTCTAAAATATCAATTCTTTGTAGTTGGCTGCCAATAAATACGGTTCCTCCTGTAAGTGCTACATTTTGGTTCATTAATACAGAAACATCGGAACTAGCTAAACTTCTATTGATAAAAACATCTCTACCATCGGGTAATGTAATAGGAGATATCGTGCGATTAAAATCGGGCAAAGACCCGCTTACAGTTAACTGCGGCTTATAGTTTGACTGGAATGTTTTGTAAATCCAATAGTTATTTTCTTTTCGGTTTTGAGCTTGTAAAGAAACTAAAGAGTTGTCTCTTGCCATTTTTACAATTTGCTTCAAATTAAAATTTTGAGCGATTCCTTGATTTATCACCCCAAAAAAAAGTACAAAAAGAATAGATTTTAATTTCATGATATGATTTAAATTAAGAAAGTGTGAATAGAAGAGAAAGTTACTCGTAGCGTAAAGAGGTAATCGGGTCTTGGTCAGCAGCTCTTTTTGCAGGGGTAATTCCGAATATCAATCCAACGCCTGCCGCAACTACAAAGGAAACAACAATTGATATGGTGAGATTATCGTAGGAATTTCCGCAATTTCTGCAATGACCGCGGCAAGAAAAACACCGAGTATAATGCCTAGTATTCCGCCCGAAAGGCTGATTATTATTGCCTCAAAGAGAAACTGAAGAATGATATCTTTTCTTTTTGCCCCTAAAGAAATTCTTAGTCCTATTTCTTTAATTCTTTCAAGAACTGAGGCAAGCATGATATTCATGATTCCGATACCCCCCACTAGTAAAGAAATTCCTGCAATGGCTCCTAGTACCACATTAAAAATATCTTTGGTGCGTTGTTGCTGCTTTAGTAAAAGCTCAGGAATAGTGATTTCATAATCGATTACGCCATAGTGCCGGCGTTCTAACATTCTGGCAATTACATCGGCAGAAGCGGTAAGTTTGCTCGTTTCTCCTATCTGTATCACAAGACGATCTAATTGGTGGTAGTTTACAGTAGGTTTAGGGGTACTATTTTCGTTGTTGCCCTCTTCGCTAGCGGCTTTTTCAATGGCAGATTTGGTTACCAATGCCCTATTTTTATAGCGGATCAACACTGTTCTAAAAGGGGTATAAACATCCATATTAAAATCGCGAATGCCTAGTTTGCTAATTGTATTATCAGAAACTAGTCTTTCTTCTAGCACGCCTGTAATTGTGAGCCAATGTGCACCACATTTTATGCGTTTGCCAACAGGATTTTGCCCACTAAAAAACCGAGTTGCAATTGATTTTCCGATAATACACACAGGGCTTCCTTTCTCTAAATGATAATTACTAAAAAACCGCCCCTCATTTAAATTAAAATTATAAATCTCAAAAAATGAAGGCTCTACTCCTATTAACTTGGCGGAACGTCTAATGCCATTTTTAACAATGTACGTGTCAATTTCTATTTCGGGGCTAATTTTTTCAACAGTCGGTAAAACATTCAAAATACTTTGGATATCCAACATGTTTAACCCTGGCGAAAACTTGTTTTTATCTTGTTGCGCTTGAGAACCGGCACCATCTCCACTCTCTGCTAGGTTTTCCTCAACTTGTTCAATAACAGGCTTTATTACAATGTTATTTACTCCTACAAGTTTTATTTGCTCAAGGATTTCTTGCTGAGCACCATTCCCAATAGCAAGCATAGCGATTACCGCGCCCACGCCAAAAATTATTCCGAGGGCAGTAAGGATAGAACGGATTTTATTTGCCAATATCGCCTCTAAAGCTATACTGAAATTGGCTTCGTATTTCTTCCACATAGCGCTATTGTTTTGCGATTCCTGCCTCCTCCGATAACTTAATTACTTCATCGGCTGATTTATTTCCAATATCAGAAAGGGCTACAACATCTTCGTGTTTTAGCCCCCTTAAAATAATCACCTCATTTTCATTGGTTTTGCCAATCTCAACTTGCTGCTTTACAATACTTAAACCCTCTTTCTTAAAAACATAGGTGATAGAATCGCCCTGACTTTTAATAGCTTCGAGCGGAATGAATAGCACTTCGGGGATTATATCTGCCATAATGACGTTGCTTGTGGTCATGGCAGGTCTTAGGGTAGTATCTTGTTCGTTGATGGCTATGGATACTTCAAAAACTTTAGCATCTGAATTAGGCTTTTGCTCGCCTACGTTGGCAACATTTACCACTTCTCCAGTCAGTGATTTTTCTGGGAAAGCATCTAGCCCAATGGCTACTTGTTGCCCCTTTTTTATTTTGCGAATATCTACTTCGTTCACATATGTTTTTGAAACCATTTTAGTAAGATCGGGCAGTGTGGCTACCGTTGGGTCCCAAGCACCTATGGTAGAACCTTCTCGTTTTTTAGAGCCGTTCCAAGTTCTTTGGTAAATCACCATTCCGTCTTCTGGAGCGATAATGATAAACTCATTCATTAAGTTTTGGAGAAAATCTACTTTGCTTTTTTCTGATTGAAGGTTTGCATTCACTTCCTGCATTTTAGCAATTGCCTGATTTACTTTTATTTGATAGTTTTCTTGTGCCTGGTTTAGCGCACGAGTTGCTTTTTGTAAATCTATATTGGCTTGTTTTATGGTCGCAGGGGGTTCGTATTCAGATTGCTCTAGAATCAATTTTTTTTCTTCAACCGCAAAGGTCAAATTCACTAAGTTATCACGCGACTCTCTTAATTCTAGTGCCGTATCGAGCTGGGTTTGGGTATATTGAGATTCAGCCTTGGTAAGTTCTGTTTGCCCTTCTCGCAGTTTATCCATCACCTGCGATTTATCTAATTCGGCTATAAACTCACCTTTAGCAACTACTGTTCCCTCAGGAATTAGTTTATTAATTTTTACTTCCCAAATTCTTGCAGCCCTCATTCCAGAAGGCCCTTGTATCTGAACCGAGTTTTTAGCTTCAAGTTCTCCTGTTGTGGTAACGGATATTTTAAAGTCGCCTTTCTGAACTGCTGTGTAAATATCAACAGATTCACTAGTAGTTGATCCCCACAGAAAATAAGTTACTACAAGCACACCTATTATAGCGAAAGGGATGATGATTTTCTTTTTCATAAATTTTTGTTTTTACATTTCAAGAAAAAAAACCTCTTATTTTTATAATGCTAGTTTGAATGAAAAGTACGATTAATTGATTATAAGTACCGATTCAAAATTAAATATAACTAAAATAAATATTTGGAAAAGTTAA
>CAZFQW010000425.1:0-3830 GCA_964521225.1 uncultured Roseobacteraceae bacterium | reverse complement strand
ACCATCGCATACTTTTTTAATGGGCCCTTGAGTGCAAAATCAATAGCATTAAAAAACCAAGTAGCAGCTTTTTCTCCTGCTCTACTTTCTGTTCGTTCACCCCCAACTAAAGAGGGACGGTATATGTAAGTGTTTTCAATTCGCATTGCTCTTACTGCATCTTCAGCTTCTCCTTTCACTCTATTATAAAATATAAATGAATTAGCATCTGCCCCCATTGCAGAAATTAGGTGAAACGACTTGCTATTATTCTCTCTTGCTATCGCTGCTAATTGAGTTGGATACTCAAAATCTACTTTCTTAAAGGCCTCCTTGCTGCCTGCATTTTTAATGGTAGTCCCTAAGCAGCAAAAGGCATAATCGGCAGCCATAATGTCTGTATAGTTCCCGATACGGTCGAAGTCAATGATATACTCTTCGAGTTTTGGGTGCTTTTTTTTGAGGGGTTTTCTTACTAAGATTTTCACCTTCTCAAACTTTTCGTTCTTTAAGAGAGCCTCTAAAAGGTGCGCCCCTATAAGCCCTGTAGCACCGGCAATAATGGCTGTTTTCATTTCAATATTTGCTTAATTATAACTGAATGTATAAAAATATCTGCCAAACAGGGGAAATATTCGCTTCGAGTCAACTTATTTTGCGCAACCAACACAGCAACTATAAGATAATTCATTTTAGTAAAAAAACTAAAAGGGGTGCATAGAGTTGTTTTGCAAAGAAAAAATGAAAATCTAAAATGAAAATCTATACAAAAATAGGCGATAAGGGAACAACCTCATTATTTGGGGGTAGAAGGGTGCATAAATCAGATTTACGAATTGAAGCTTATGGAACAGTGGATGAATTGAATTCTTTTGTAGGTTTACTTGCCGACCAAGAGGCAAATAAAGAAAGACTTCCTTTTTTAAGGGAAATACAAGAGCGTTTATTTACAGTGGGTTCTTCTTTAGCCGCCGACCCAGAAAAAGAGACGCTTATTAAGCCCGACCTATTGCCAGAAGACCTTCAGAAAATAGAAGATGCCATCGACGAAATGGATGAAATGCTACCTCCTTTAAAAAATTTTATTTTACCGGGTGGGCACACTACCGTTTCGTTTGCACATATTGCTAGGGTAGTATGCAGAAGAGCCGAACGAAATGTGGTATCGCTTTCTGTAGATGCTCCCGTAGAAGAAATTGTGATTCAGTATCTTAACAGACTTTCCGACTATTTTTTTACATTAAGCAGAAAACTATCGCAAGAACTCCATGCAGAAGAAATTCCATGGACTCCAAGAGCCAATAAATTTTAAAGTTTTTACTAAAAAAGTGTGGAAAACATCAATAAAAGTATCTCTAAACTGAAACAGATTTACTTTTTTGTCTTAAACTTATATATGAATTTGCCACAAGATATTGAAAAGTACCTTTCTGAGCACATGACTCCAGAGAGCGATTTACTTCAACAAATTGATAGAGAAACTAACCTAGAAGTTTTAATGCCACGGATGCTTTCAGGGCATTTACAAGGGGCATTGCTCTCGGCATTCTCTAACATGTTGCAACCTAGTTGCATCCTTGAAATTGGAACTTTTACGGGGTATTCGGCCATTTGTATGGCAAAGGGCTTAACTAAAGATGGTAAACTAATTACCATAGATAAAAACGAAGAGTTAGAAGAGCGAGTAAAAAAATATTTTGCAGCATCGGGCTTTGGCGACCAAATAGACTACTGTGTCGGCAATGCTTTAACACTTGTACCTACTTTAACCGAAACGTTCGATTTGGTTTTTATTGATGCTGATAAAGCAAACTATACCACTTATTACCAACAAGTTATAAAGAATGTACGGCAAGGAGGGTTCATCATTGCCGATAACGTTTTATGGAGTGGAAAAATAGTGCAATACCAAAAAGCAAACGACAAAGATACCGTAGCGTTAAGGGAGTTTAACCAGTTAGTAACTAACGATAAAAGGGTAGAAAACTTTATTCTCCCTATACGCGATGGTTTAATGATTGTACGTAAACTTTAGCCTGATATTAGGCACTTTCCCCTATTGTTGTTAAATTAACACTTGAACATTAAAATTAAATTTTTGCGGAAATGAAAACACTGTTCCTTATACTATTTTTTCTCTCTACTCACTTGCTATTAGCAGTGGAAAGAGAAGTCGTTCCTGGTAAAATAAGATTTGCCAATATGGAGCTTGAGCTTGACAAGGACGCACGTGCACTTATAGAAGAAAAAATAAAAGTGTTGCGCGAAGACCGCACTCATTTACGTGAGTTCCACGAAAGAGCTGCCTTATATTTTCCATTAATAGAAAAAGTGCTTAGAGCTGAAAATGTACCTTCAGATTTCAAATACTTGGCACTACAAGAAAGTATGTTGTTGGCAAATATTACCTCACGCTCCGATGCCGTTGGTTTTTGGCAGCTAAAAGATTTTAGTGCTAAAGAACAAGGCATTCGTGCAGATGCGCAAGTAGATGAACGCAAGCACGCGATGTCATCGACCTTAGCCGCTGCTAAATATTTGAAAAAAAACCATTATTTCATGCAAAATTGGTTATATACCCTGCTTTCTTATCGATTGGGAATTACGGGCACCAATAGCATAATCGACAGAAAATATATTGGTACTTCAACCATGAAACTAGATGGTAATATGCACACCTATATTGCCGATTATTTAGCTTATAAGCTTACATTTAATCGCCCGGTGGGAGAGCCTCAGTATCGCTTGTTTGAGTTTGCTTCTGCATCGGATAAATCTATTACTGAAATAGCTACTTTAACACAACTCGATGTTAACTTAATTCAACTATACAACCCTTGGTTAAAGGTTTCGGTAGTGCCTACCAATATCAAATATCCGCTTTTGCTTCCCCTCACAAAAGAGAAAGAAGCCGCTTTGGTCAACAGATTAGGATTGGTTGCCCCTTCTGCTTCTAACGAGGTATTTACTAGCCCCGAAGAATTTTTAGCAGTTAACAAGGCAGAAGTTAAAAACGAATCGACGCCGAGTATTTCTACTCCTAAAAACACCTTAACGAGTATCCTGCAAAACCCCGGTTTACAATATCCTATCCTTAAAGAAAAAAGAATTCAAAAAATTGATGGCGAAAATGTAATCTTAGTAACTGCCAATGGAATTCCTGCTTTAATTGCAGGAAGGTACAAAAACAGCTATAAGGTATTAGAAGGACTGAAAATATCGGATTCTAAGTTTAGGAAGTACAATGAAATGACCAAATTTGAGCCGCTTATACCTGGCCAAGTTTATTATCTTAAAAAGAAAGACAAAAAAGGACCTACCAAAGAACATATTACCAGAAGAGGCGAGAGCATCTGGAAAGTTTCTCAACGATATGGTATGCGTTCCTCTTCCGTTATTAAATATAACAGAATGGGTGAAGGAGAAGACTTAGTGGCAGGAAGGGTGTTGTTACTGCAAGAAAGGCGTTCTAAAAAGTCGAAACCTACATTTAAAGACGTTCCGAAAGAAGAGCCAAAAACAAATACTAACCAACCAATAGTAAATAATAATAACAACCCTGCCAAAAACAACCCACCAAACACAAACAACTCTAACAACAATCATAATCCCTCTAATGCAGTTGTAAACAACCGCTTTCATATTGTGAAAGAGGGAGAGAACGTGTTCAGCATTGCCCGAGACTACGGCGTAACCCCTATCGAGGTGCAACGTTGGAACGATTTACCCTCTAATTTAGCACTTACCACGGGGCAAATTCTAATTGTAAAAGGAGAAAACGAGGCCATCAATAAAAGTACTACAAATACTACCGACGATGCTCCTTTTGACCCATTGGCTAACGTGATTTT
>CAZFQW010000424.1:0-3861 GCA_964521225.1 uncultured Roseobacteraceae bacterium | reverse complement strand
GCCGGCTTGCAGTATATCGACTACTTCTTGTCGAACAAATTTGCCTACCTGCGTTTTAACTTTTCAACAGGCGATGCTGCTGGGCAAAACATGGTAGGCAGGGCAACTTTTGCAGCTTGTAGCTGGATTCTCGATCACTATAAAGATTACCCCATCATCAACTTTTATTTAGAGTCGAACTTAGCGACCGATAAAAAGGCTTCGCAAGTAAACGTGATGCGTACCCGTGGGAAAAGAGTAACCGCCGAATGTGTTGTAAAACGCGATGTACTCACACAACTTATGCGCGTAGAACCCGAAAAATTGGCCTACCACTACGGTGTGGCAAATATTGGGGCAATCCTTTCGGGGGCAAACAACAATGGCTTACACTCTGCCAATGGCATTACGGCCATGTTTATTGCCACAGGGCAAGATGTCGCCAACGTTTCAGAGTCCTCGGCAGGCTTGTTTTACAGCGAACTCACCAAAGAAGGCGATTTGTATATGTCGATTACCATTCCTTCGCTGATTATCGCAACCTATGGCGGCGGAACCCGCTTGGCAACGCAAAAAGAATGTTTAGAATTGCTAGGATGCTACGGTAAAAATACGGTGAATAAGTTAGCTGAAATCATTGCTAGTGTGGTATTGGCAGGAGAGCTTTCATTGGCTTCGGCTATCTCCTCATCCGATTGGGTTTCGAGCCACGAAAAATATGGAAGAAACAGATAAATAAAACATTTGACTGTTTTTTAAAGAGTATAAAATCTAAGGTTTTATACTCTTTTTCTGAATAGAACAACTCAGCTAAAGCACATCAATTGAAAAGAAAGAAAGCATTTCGGAGGTTTTTTCGGAAAATATGCTTACTTTCTTTATTGTAGTTAATCAAATCTCACTTTTTTTGAAAAGCAATGCAATCACATTTAAGTAAGGATAGAGGAAAAGATAGTTCTTCCAAAGCCGCTTCGGAAAATACTAGTAGCCATTCGCAAGCCTCTCTTGTAAGTTTTCAAGATAACCGCTCTGAGGTAAAGCAGCTCAAAGAGATGCAAGAAATGGCGAATGAAAGCCCTCAGGCAAAAGAAGCTGCTCAGTTGCAAAGCGTTGCCAATCACCCAAGCCAACCGGCACAGTTAATGGGAAATTTAGAGGAAGAAGAACTCCTTCAGGGCAAATTTTCTACCATTCAACGAAAAGAAAATAGAACAGGCTTGCCCGATAATTTAAAGTCGGGCGTTGAAACCCTTTCAGGGCACTCCATGGACGATGTGAAAGTGCATTATAATTCTAGTAAGCCCGCCCAACTCCAAGCACACGCCTATGCGCAAGGAACGGACATTCATTTAGGGCCGGGGCAAGAACAGCACCTCCCCCACGAAGCCTGGCATGTAGTACAACAAAAGCAGGGCAGGGTACAGCCTACCAAACAACTGAAAAGCAAAGTCAACATTAACGACGACGCCGGACTCGAAAAAGAAGCCGATGTGATGGGGGCGAAGGCTCTTCAAATGAAGGAAGAAAGTTTGGAAAACCAAACGCATCAATCAAAATGGACTCATGATCGGTACTTACAAAATAATATAGCTCCTATTCAAGGGAAATTTGGGAAAAAGAAAAATAAGAAGCCTAAGAGGTTAAAGGGCGGTTCTGCCAATGAAGTTTATAAAACGGATAGTGGTTTTTTTAAGCCCGATGCCTTAAAAGGAGACCAAAGTGAGGATATTCATAACCTTGTTAACGTAAATCTAAATGAAGAAGACTCGAGAATGAGTGCACGGGCTGTTGCTTCATCAAGACTCGATCAAAAATTAGGCACCAATATTCTGGCAAGAGAAAAGTTTGATGAGGTTAATGGAAAAAAGGGGTCAACATCAGAACTAGTTTCCGGTCAGGAAATGAGAAGTTTGCTATTTGAAGGCGATACTGTTAGTAAATCTGTGGCTAAGCAAGGAAGCGGAAATGAGTATAAAAAGATAGGCGGCAAGTATAAAGCGAATAGTGGTAGTGAATATCATGAGTTTGACTTCATGAACGAACAAATACAAAGAGGCATGGCCGATTTACAGGCAATTGATTTTTTAACCGGGCAAATTGATAGGCATGAAGGAAATATTTTTATTGATAAAGAAACTAATCAAGTAAAAGGAATTGATAATGATGGTGCCTTCAGAAGAAGTGAAGTTGATATGAACAAATCTATGACTAAAGGTTCTGCCGTTGGATTACCTCAACAAATTCATGAAGATACTGCAATGCAAATTTTATTCATGTCTGACGAGGAGTTTATGGAAATTATTGGGGGAGAAAATAGTGATAGTGCTTTTTTGAATAACGAGGAGAAAGAAATGGCAAGAAATCGTTTGCATACAATACAGGAACATATTTTAGAACTTGCTGAGAAAACGCAAGAAGAAGGAGGATTAATTAGTGAATTTAATGAAGATACATATGACGCATCTGTTAATAGTGCTTGGGGTAAGCAAGGGTATACAAGTTATCTGGGAAGGGCAGTTGACACAAGGAATGAGATAAAAGCAGGAAATGCGCCAAAAAATATGAGAATGGGTTCGGAAAAAAAGAAGAAAAAAAATATTTTTCAGAAAATATTCGGGAAAAAGAAGAAAACCACTTAAGGTGAACTAGGGTAATTTACGGGTACTAATACTAAATAAGGTCAATTCCTTAGCTTTCGGTTACATATCGTGTATGATTTTACTTGTTTAGACATCACTTATCATAACAATACAATGAAAAAAGTACTACTTACCACCCTCTTAATTTTTCTGGCTAATTTCCTGTTTGCTCAAACGGCTACAAGAGTTATTGTAAGGGCAAAGGCAAAAGATGCAAAATTTATAGGCTCTTCCATAGGCGGCGCGCAAATTATAGTAAGAGACAAAGCCACAGGCGAAATTTTAGCAAAAGGCGTTACAGAAGGAAGCACAGGGAATACAAAGCTCATTATGAATACGCCCAAAGCCAGAGATTTGCAAATTGCCGAAAAAAGTACCGCTAAGTTTGAGGCTGCGTTAGCTTTAACAGAACCAACCTTTATTACTATTGAAGCTACCGCCCCAATGAACCAAAAACAGGCAGCAGTAACTGCAACCACCGAGTTATGGGTAATCCCCGGCAAAGATATTTTAGGCGACGGCATAGTAATTGAAATTCCCGGTTTTGTGGTAAATGTACTGGCCCCTCGTACGCATCAGAGCATTTCTTTAGCATCTTTAGAAAATAGCGAGCTAAGTATCCAAGCCAATATTGTAATGATGTGCGGTTGCCCAATTACTTCGGGGGGTATGTGGGATGCCAACCAAATGGAAGTGAGAGGAATCCTTAAAAAAGAGGGGAAGCTTGTAAAAGAGGTAGAAATGAGTGTTGGAAATGAGGCTAACTTGTTTAGCGCAAAAACTACTTTAGCAGAAACAGGATACTACGAACTTGTCATTTTTGCCTACAATGCCACTACGGGGAATACAGGAGTTGACAAAGTGAATTTCAGTTTGGGTAAATAAGCGAATTGGGCAGTTTTGCAATGTTTACAACAAATTGATGTTTAAAAAAAAACAGAGCGATTGTACAACGTTCTGTTTTTTTTATTCAGTTTACGACTTGGCAAAATACTTAGAAAACATTTTTATTTCGGGCGATTCTTTGTGTAAAAATGCTGCTTTTCTAAACGCTTTTGCAGCACTTTCAAAATTTCTATTCTGATAATGGTGCAAGAATAAATTATAAAAATGCACCCCAACCAATCGTTGTAAATCTATCTTTTTACCCAATGCGTAGGCGGTGTCTTCTTCGCTTATCATTCTGGTGAGGCTTTCTTTTTTATAAGCCTCTATCTGTTTATCAATCATTTTAGGGTGAGTA
>CAZFQW010000423.1:0-3900 GCA_964521225.1 uncultured Roseobacteraceae bacterium | reverse complement strand
GGAGTTTGTAGCCCAACCAAAACCCTTACCGTCCAAGCCACCAACATCAGCAACCTCGATGTAACTTGGCGCGCCAAAGGCGTAGTGGGAGGCACGGCCGATTCGTTGAGCATCATCGTTGACCAATCGCAAACGGTGGTGGTAACAGTTACCGACAATAGCGTGCCGAACGGCTGCTCGGTTACCGAAACAATTGATGTGTTCTTGAACGACCTCTCTGTGAATTTGGGGGCGGATACTACCGTCTGTTTCCCTTCGGGTAAGCCTTACAATTTGGTGGCGCGCGATGTTGCCTTCCAACAATCGCTCATTGCCTATCGCTTTTTCTCTACTGCCGCACCGAGTGTTACCATTAGCACCGACTCCATCGCTCAAGTGGACAAAGCAGGCGTGTATGTGGTGGAAGTCCGCAACACCGAAACAGGCTGTAGCGTGCGCGATAGCATTTTGGTGAACTTCACCCCAGAACCCGACTTTGAACTCGGCGGCTACACCCCCGGCGATTGCTTGGCAGAAGCTACCTTGCGCATCTCTCAACTCACCAACGAAGAGCGCGCTGCCATTGTGTGGCAAGGGCCCGGCATTGTAAGCATTGGTTCAGACAGCCTTTCGGCGGTGGTCAACGTGAGTGGAACTTACGCTGTTACGGTAAGCAATGCTAGCTGTAGCACCACAGAAACTATTGAGGTTTTCTTAAATGATATTAAGGTAAGCGTGGGAGAAAACAGCAGCGTGAACGTCTGCGAAAATAGCTTCCCCTACCTCGCCCAAGGGACGTTTGAAAGCAACTTGCCCGGCTTAACGAGTTGGTGGGAAAATGCAACCGACCCCGGCATTCGGCTCTCTACCGGCGGAACGTTGAATGTCCCCGCAGCAGGAACATACTTCTTCTATGTGGAAAATCCTGCCACGAGTTGTGTGTTTGTCGATACGCTCACCATCACTTCTGTTCCTCAACCGCAATTCCGCATTACGGGACACGACCCGAAAGAATGTGTGTTCACCGAAACGTTGACCGTTGAACTGCTCAATGCCATTGGACTTCCGAGCATCAAAGTGAGCGGTGCAGGCGTTGCCTCGGTGAGCAACAACGGACAAACCATCCAAGTGAACCAAAGTGGCTTTGTGGTAGTAACCGTAACCGATTCGCTCAGCATTATTCCTTGCCCCGTTACCGATAGCATCTTTGTGCAACTCAACCCCACTTTCGCCCAAGCGGGAAAGGACACCACCGTTTGCGAGACCGAATTCCCCCTTACTATCCGCGGGAGTTACACCACAACCGCCGAGCAAGTAGGCATCCGTTGGAACAAGCTAGGGCAAACGGCTGTGCTTTCTACCGAACTAGAACTCAACGCTCCCGAAGCCGGAACTTACGTCATCAGCATCACCCCCACCGATGCGAATATCTGCCCCGATAAAGATACCGTGGTGATAAAAAGTCGTCCATTACCCATTGTTAGCCTCACCAAATTAGCAGGAACTTGCAAAGCCCAAGACACCCTGCGGGTAAGCGTTCCCAATATTGCCAACCCTATCATCACTTGGCAACAGGGCGAGGCGGAAGGCTTAATTGCTTTGTTAGACAATGGCTTTAGGGCTGTGGTGAACAAAACAGGCACGTACAATGTCTCGGTGCAAGGCGACTCAGTTTGCCAGCCAGTGTCTGCTTCGTTGTTTGTTCAACTTGCCGACTTGCCCGATTTGAGTTTCTTAGCCGACACCAGCAAAGCCTGCCAAACCAATGCCATTTTACTCAGAGCGCAAGTCCCTGAAATAACCTCAGGCTATCGCTACGAATTGTTCGACGCTACTACCAACCAACTGCTCGCCGAAGGAGTGAACTGGGAAATTACCTACGACGAAATCCAAAGCAACGACCTGCGCCAGTTAACAGGTAGGGTCACCACTCCTTGGGGCTGTAGCATAGAAAAAACGCTTTTTGTACAATTCACGGTACCTCCGAAGGCGCAAATTTTACCCCTCCCCGAGCAGGTGTGTGCCGGTACGCCTATTCCGTTGCAAGGCACTGGCGGAAGCAATCTTCAGTGGTTGGTTAACGGGCAACTTACCCACCCCGACAGCTTCAACACGCAACAGCCCGGAACGTATCAGGTGATTCTTGAGGCTCGAAACGACAGCCTCTGCAACGCTTCCTTCGATACTACTCAGGTGGTGGTCAACCGGTTCTTAGTCATTCCTGCCATTGCCGATACGCTCGCTCGCTGCGAAGACGAAAGCTTGTTTTTCAACCTGCGAGACCGAGACGACCCAAGCAATACCCTCTACGAAATAGAACAACTCTTACCACCGAGCAACCGCAAACTCATCAGCACCGAAGTCCAAAGTATTTTAGGTTTTGATGATTTTGAAGGCGCTGGTAGTTTCAGTCCGCTTATCCTTGAAATTAGAAAAACCAACCCTGCAACCCAATGCGTAACCCGCAAAACGGTGGTAGTGAGTTTCAGCAAGAAACCCACGCCTACCTTTGCGCAATTACCCGATACGGTGTGTCTTAACACGGCTTTTAGCGGGCAATTGCTTGGGGCAGATAGCTTCAGCATCCTCGAACCCCAAGGCATTATTGTAGACAGCCTGAACCAATTTAGCTATACGCCCAACCTAGCGGAGAGTTTACGACTGATTGTTGCAGGCTTCAACCTCAACAGTTGTGGCAGTCCAAGGTACGACACCACTTTTGTAGAAGTATCGCCAATTCCTTCGGTGCGCATTCAAGGCAAAAACAGCCAAAACGAAATCATCTTCTGCGAAGGCGATAGCATTAACGTAAGTGCCACAGGAGGCTTAAGATACGAATGGAGCAGCGGGCAACGGGGCAGTAAAGTAACGCTCAACCCGCAAAGCGACAGCACTTGGTACAGGGTAACCGGCTTTGGCTTGGGGCAATGCCCGAAAACCGATAGCGCCTTGGTGATAGTGATTCCAAGGATACGCCCCGAGCTAAACCCAACGGCATGTTTTGGGGAGGTGTTAACCATTGGGCAAGAAAGCAGTGTGCCGGCAACTTACTTCTGGCCGCACAATGGCGATACAACGGCAACCATTCAGGTTACCATTGACGATACGTTTACCGTGAGGGTAACCACCTTCAACGGTTGTACCTACGAGGTGGACATCACCACCACCTTCAACCCCATCCCTACGAGCAGGATTGTGAGCGATACGCTGCTCTGTTTCACCGAAGTGGGCGAGCCTGAGTATGCCGACCGACAAAATCGGCACGCTTTAAACCTAGAAGTAGTCGATAGAGCCGCACAGGGCACTTTGTACTACACCGTTTTAGGAGCTGAAAACGACTCGGTGCCACTCGCTTTAGTCGATAGAGGGCAAATTGCTCCTGACGAGCAAAATGCACAAATCTTTGTGGAACAGGCAGGCTACTACGAGGTAAGGCTCGAAAATCAGTTTAGGTGTTTCACCACCAACCGAATTACGGTGGGAGAAGTTTGTGCCCCGCTGGTGAAAGTCCCCAAAACCTTTAGCCCGAATGGCGACGGCTTGAACGACCTGTTCACCGTGCTAGCCAGTTCGGTCGATTGGGTGCGCATCCGCGTGTATCAGCAAGGGACAACCGGCTACGATTTGCTTTTCGATGAGCGCTACAACCGCCCCGAAGAAGCAGGAACAGGCAAAAACTGGTTCGACTCCCAAACCATGGGCTGGACAGGCGATGCCGCCACAAGAGGTTGGTACTACTACGAAATAGAATACGAAGGACAAACCATCGCCCCGCAAGGACAAGGGCAACAAGCCGGCACACAACGCATCATCCCGCTGAGACAGGCGGTGCAGGGTATTGTGGAGTTGAGGCAGGAGTAGGAATATTTAGAATTAGAATTATAAGATTGAAAATCATATAAAAATGAAAAAATTATATAT
>CAZFQW010000422.1:0-3901 GCA_964521225.1 uncultured Roseobacteraceae bacterium | reverse complement strand
TTGGAATGACGAATACCCGTTTTATTATGGTTCGGTACTTAAAACAAGCTAAAGATTACTCATCAATCTATAACCCCTTTTTGGTAGACAATTGCAAACACAATACCTCCAACTAATATAGAAACCCCTACATAATAAATAAGGTGTACTACAACCCCTTTAAAAAAGGCCAGAATAACACGTTGAGGTCTAAAAAATGCAATAAACCCTACAATAACATACAAAACCATTAGGAAAGAATACGCTACTGTAATCTCTGGTAAAAACTGCCCTAGCCCTAAGAGTATTGGAATATTTAAGATAATGTAAATAATGAGCGATTGTGCAGATAAATAGGTATTGAGTACCATGTTTTCGGCAAAATTCACTTTGTGTTTAAAAAAGAATATCCATGTTAAAAATGAAATAATGGGAATAGAAGCCACCATAATTACCGTAAAATATTGCCGATATACCAACCCGAACAATTGTGTAATAGTCGTCTCTACTGCCTTTGCTTCATCAGTGGTTCCCTCAACTTTAATGTTTAATATGTCTTCATAAGGAACATAAAGGTTAATAAATGCGGCAATAGCACTAATTAGCAATAGGTATTTAACAGGGTTGCTGTAACGTACTCGTTTCCCTTCAATATAATTTCGAATGGTTTTACCTGGGCGGATAGTAAGCTCTTTTGCGGTGTAAAGTATCCCTTTTTCGAGGTTTAAGGAGTCTATTAATGTCAAAAAAAGCTCCCTGATTGTGATTTTAGGTATTTGCGTTTTTTGACCACAATTACTGCAAAAACTTCCTTCTACTTTTTTGCCACAATTGAGGCAATTTCCATTTTGAAGTGTAGTACGTTCCATCAGTCTTTTAAGCTATTTATTTTTTGAGGTTCCGTAGTTTTATAATGCTGATATACTCTAATGATTATTGCCAAAGCAACGGTAACTTCCGCCGCGGCTACTATCATCACAAAAAGTGTAAGCATTTGCCCTTGTAGTTTTTCAGGGTCGTAATAACTAAAAGCAACTAGGTTAATATTTGTTGCGTTTAGCATTAATTCAATTCCCATCAGCATTAAAATAAGGTTTTTGCGCGTGATAACAGTAGCCAAGCCCAAGGCAAAAAGAATTGCTGCTATAATGAGGTAATATTGTATTGGAATTTCCATTGCATCTGTAATTTAAGTACCGCAGTATTTTAAACTGAGAAGCTACGCTTTTTTGGTAATTGGTAAGTATAAAGTGGTTGCGGAAAAATAATTTTATCATCAAATTATTTCACCATTAAAACCTCGTTGATTTTAGATAGGCTCTATTATACGCTTCAACGCCTTTTTGCAGAGCATACACTTCTGTTGCCCCTCTTAGAATTTTTTCTTTATTAAATGCCTCTTTTTCGAGTTGCTGCACTGCACTTTCAAAAGTATTTTCTTCAAAATCTTCTACCACAATTCCCGCATCGTATTTTTTGAGAACGAGGTCAGAATCGCCTAAGCCACTGTTGCAAATAGTGGGCACTCCCATGCCCATCATTTCGCCCATTTTTACAGGAGAGTAAATTGTTTTTCCCATACCTTTTGAGGCGAAGAAAATCCCTAAATCGGCAAGCGACATATAGGTTGGCATGTTGTTTCTTTCCACAGGAGTTACTTTTAAATCGCCTGAAGAAAGTCCTTGATTTTTTGCTAATTCAAACAGTTTTTCTTTGGGCTCTTGGGTAAGAAAAAGAAAAAGGGCATTGGGTTTATACTGCTTTAATACTTTGAAAAACAACATCATTTCTTCTAATAAATACCTGCTAATTGAGCCAACATAAAGCAATATGTATTTGCCTTCTAGCCCTAATTCTTTCTGAATTGCTTTTACTTTTTCGGTATTGATATTTTGAGGGTTGAAGTGCGATAAATCGGCTGCGCAAGGAATTACGGTAACAGGGGCAATATTCCCTTTTAAGTGTTCCCAACTTTGGATGACCTCCTTCCCTTTTTCAGTGAGAGAGATAATGCCATCTGCCTCTTCTAAAAATGCTTTTTCTTTCCGTTTGAAAAAACGATACACCCTTCCATATAAAGGATGGCTTTCTTGCCAAGCACCACTTTCTTTGCGCTCATCGGCAAAGAAGGCGCGCATATCGAACAAGAACCTTGTGCCGAGTTGTCTCTTTAAATCTAAACCAACTAGCGCGGTAATATAGCCCCTGCAATGCAGCAAATCTACCGCGTCTGCCTTGTGTGCTGCCAGGCATTTTTGTTTGAGCCGCCACAGATCATAAAGCGTAGAAAGTATCGGCGGCGATTTGTGGTAAATAAGAGGTTCCCAACGGATGGGGTAATTTTTTAGTTCTTCGGCAAGTGCTGCCCCCATTTTATCCATTCTTTCCTTTTTTTCAAAAGAAATCAGTGTGAAACGATAACTTTTTTTTGTAAGCCCTTTTAGGTAAGAAACTACCTGCGAGTAGCCCAAGGGGTCTGTCATTCCATCGTAAGAAAGGTAAAGGATGTGTTGGTTCGCCATTAAGATTGTAATAAAAAACTATGAGGACAAATCGTTACTGTAATAACAGTTATTGCAACTATAAAGCTAACGACTGCTTCTCAATTTTATAAATTTTATAGGTTGGGCGTTTTGTAAGATGATTCAACCCCTAAATAAAAAGCCACCAAAAGAAATTTTGGTGGCTTCAAATCATCTATGAAAATACTAATTTATGCTTCAGCAGTTTCTGTGGCATATTGCTCTACGGGAATACAGCTACAGATTAAGTTTCTATCGCCATAGGCACTATCGATTCTGCGTACCGATGGCCAAAATTTTTGCTCTAACACAAACGGTAGTGGATACGCTGCTTTTTGGCGAGAGTAGGGTAAATCCCACTCGTTGCTCGTAATGATTTCTGCCGTATGCGGGGCGTTTTTCAGTACGTTGTTGGTAGCATCTGCCTTACCTTCTTCAATTTCTTTAATCTCTTTGGTAATGGCAATCATCGCATCACAAAAACGGTCAATCTCTACTTTTGCTTCGCTTTCTGTTGGCTCAATCATCATCGTTCCTGCCACAGGGAAAGATACCGTTGGGGCATGGAAACCATAGTCCATTAAACGCTTGGCAATATCCTCTACTTCGATATTTGCTGTTTTCTTAAACCCTCGGCAGTCGATAATCATTTCGTGCGCAGCACGGCCGTTTTTACCCGCATAAAGAATTGGAAAGGCGTCTTTCAACCGCTCCTTAATGTAGTTCGCATTTAAAATAGCACGTTCGGTTGCATGGGTTAATCCGTCGCCACCCATCATCGCAATGTATGCATAAGAGATGGTTAAGATACTAGCACTGCCATAAGGTGCTGCCGAAATTGAATTGATAGCTTGCTCGCCACCTGTTTTTACTTGCGTATGTCCGGGAAGGAAAGGCACTAAGTCTTTCACCACGCCGATGGGTCCTATACCAGGGCCACCCCCACCGTGGGGAATACAAAATGTTTTATGCAGATTAAGATGGCAAACATCGGCGCCAATGTTAGCCGGACTAGTTAAGCCTACTTGTGCGTTCATATTGGCGCCATCCATATATACTTTCCCGCCATTCTGATGAATCAATTCGCATATTTCGCAAATGGCTTCCTCGAATACTCCGTGGGTCGAAGGGTAGGTAACCATCAAAGCCGATAAATTTTCTGCGTTTGCTTCAACTTTTGCTTTTAAATCGTCTAAGTCGATATTTCCTCGCTCGTCGCATTGTACAATCACTACTTTCATCCCTGCCATTACTGCACTTGCTGGGTTGGTTCCATGTGCCGAAGAAGGAATAATTGCTACATTTCGGTGGTTGTCGCCTCTGCTTAAATGGTAGGCACGGATGGTCATTAAACCTGTGTATTCGCCTTGTGCGCCAGAGTTTGGCTGTAATGACATCCC
>CAZFQW010000421.1:0-3912 GCA_964521225.1 uncultured Roseobacteraceae bacterium | reverse complement strand
ACAAAATACTAATTTCTACTTTTCATTGGACACTTTGTGGGGAGGGGAGAACATTGTCAGAATACGAATCGGGGGTTAAAATGAATATTGCAACCAAAAAAACTGAGCAAACCCTGTTTTTTTGTCACCTCAATTGTAGGAGAGAGCTATAAGGTTTACTAGGCTTATTATTAGATTCTTCCCAAGCCCAGCATAGCACCAAAATTCATTCTTTAGGCTCAAAAAAGAAGGTTATAAGCCCTAATTCGCATTGCCAGCATAATTGTAGGATAAACAGGTTTTTAGCTAATTAGCTGCCCTAAACCGCCATCCTGAAATGGCTCAATCGGCAACCCAATCGGGTTCTTCCCTTCAGCAACACGGTGTGCCTTCTGTTCAATACAAATGCGAATAATATTCATCAATAAAGTGTAACACTTTTTATCTGATTAGAAAGGATTTATCTAACTTAGGTTAAACCAAATTGATTTCATCTGATGTCAGCCAATACCTTAGCCATTGTTTTTAAAGATGTTTTTATCTCCTACGGCAGAAAAGAGAGCTTGGCCTTTGCCGCTAAAATGCACCAAAAGCTCCGTTTAAAAGGATTAGATGCTTGGTTCGATAAGGTAAATATCCCCTCGGGCGACGATTATGTGCAGCGAATTCAGGCAGGGATTCGTAATGCGCACAACTTCATTTTTGTGATGGCCCCGCACTCGCTTACGAGCCAAAACTGCCTAGATGAACTCTCCTATGCGCGCGCGCTAGGGAAGAGGATATTTCCACTCAACCATATTCAGGAAACTACAGCAATTACCTCCCTCTATACAAAAAATCAACAAAGGGTTCGCAAAGAAATTGCTGAGATTTTGGGCAATAGAGACTGGCTGATGGGACGAGAAGAACTAGGCAATCTCCAAGAACTAGATCAATGGAAATTGGGCTACGAAAATTCGTGGAAAAACCACCAATCACAAGAGTACCTCAAAAATTGGGTATGCCCTATACAGTGGAAAGGCATCGATAAGGTGGAAGAAGTCATCGATAAATTTATTGAAGTACGCAAAGCCGATAACAATTACGTTGAAGAACACACCAAGCTGCTGTACCAGGCTTTGGAGTGGGAGAATCATCACCGACAAACGAAATATTTACTCGTAGGGAAAGAAAGACAAGCTGCCGAAGATTGGCTGCTAACAGAGTTTAATCAGTTACGGCTACCTCCTTGCCAGCCCACAGACTTGCAATGTGAGTTTATTTGCGAGGCACGGAAGAATGCCGAAAACCTGCTGACCGATGTGTTCATCTGTTACGATACTTCAAATAAAAGTATTAGAAATGCGGTGATTCGCTCTCTTTCTAAAAACCTAATTACCACCTGGACCCACGACGGCGATATTGTAAAGGGCGCAAAATGGGGAGAAGCAATTAATATAGGCATTGAACAAGCCGATAACTTTTTGTTCTTTATTTCACCAACCTCTTTGCAATCAAAGTATTGCCGAATGGAAATAGAGCATGCCCACAAAATGAATAAGCGTATTATTCCGCTTTTGGTAGAAGATACGCCTATTGAGCTACTACAAAATTTCGATGGAATTGAAGGGCTTGACACACTGCAATATGTTGATTTCACCGATAATAAAAGTCAGAAAGATTTCGATTTAGATATCGACCAAATCTTGAATCTAATTCGCAAAGAACAGTCGTACTACGAGCAACATAAAATTCTTTTAGCAAGGGCCATTCAATGGGAAAAAGAAGCTAAAAAGCCTACGTATCTGCTCAGAGGATATAACCTAGAAAATGCCTCTACTTGGTTGCGCCTCAACGAAAAACGAGCGCAACATGCCCCTACCGAGCTCCATGTTCGCCTTATTAAAACGAGCCAAGCAGCAAAAGGCTCATTAGGCACCGATGTGTTTGTTTCCTACTCAAGAAAAGACAGTGATTTCGCCAGAAAACTGAACCAACGTTTGCAAGAAGCAGGGAAAACCACTTGGTTTGATCAAGAAAGTATTAGCTCCGGGGTCGATTTTGAGAAAGAAATTTTTAAAGGAATTGACAGTGCCGATAACATCCTTTTTATCATTTCGCCCGACTCTATCGAAAGTGAATATTGCGAAAGTGAAGTGTTTTATGCGCATGATAAAGGAAAGCGTTTCATCACCCTCCTTTACAGAGAAACGGCAGTTGAAAGCATGCCCGAACCCCTTCGGATAATTAACTGGATAGATTTTTCGAAAGAAGATGAAAAAGCTTTCGACCAACGCTTTTCGCAATTAATTCAGGCAATTGAGCTAGACCAAGCACATGCCCACCAACATACTATTTTGCAACAGCGGGCTATTGAGTGGCAAGACAATAAAAATGCAGAAGATTTCCTTTTAAACGTTACCGCATGCGAAAATGCCTCCCAATGGCTCGAAGAAGCCGGAGTTACCGTTCCCGAAATCCCTCTTTCCGCAGTGGAAGGGGCCATTGTATTTGATGAAAAAGTAGACACCTTCGATAAAATCCTGAGTAGCCTCCTGAGCTTAGGAGGCAAAATAAAGAACCATCGTTTTGGGGGGAATAAATACTTTTTGAGCATTTGCGGCTTAATTATTTGGTCTATGCTTCTGGGTTTTGCTCCCTTCGATGCTGGTGCAGAAGTTCTTTTTTCTTTCACTGCCTTAGGAGTTTATATCTTAATATTATTTCTAGCACAAGTGGGAGGTGCCAAGAAAACGAGCCTCGAAGGTCTTCAAAAACACTACCGACCCAAGAAGAAAAGGGGGGTTTTCCGAAGAGTAGGAATGGGGATATTACGTTTTATTCTCTTTATAATCATCTATTTTATTATCGCTTTAGTTTTAGTGATACTAGATGATGAAACAAGTGTTTTAAGTGATTATCTAGGAAATATAAGCGTATTAATTTTAGGCTGCTATTGGTTTGTACTGCTGTTTGCTTGGTGGTTCCACGTATGGGCACGCAGTATCAAAAGAAAGAGATTAAAACATATTCTGCCAGTAGAAGATAACACCCCTGTAAAAGAACAATATTACTATAAAGAAAAACTAAAGAACCCGCCCCCAAGCCAACTGCAAGTTAATTACATCCATGAAAGCCGGTTTAACATTGCCATCTCCACGGCAAAAGAAGATATTACCAACAAAAGACTTACAGGACGCTTAAGAATTAGCCGAATTGCTTTAACAGTGGGGTCTTTATTATTGGTTTTTTCTGTGGTGATTGGAGTGATTGCCGTAAAACAATCGAACAAAGCTAAAACGGTGCTCATTAAGTCAGGAGAAATTATTAACGAGGTACTTGGCGAAATGATTTATGTAGGAGGAGGAGAACTCAGCATAAAAGCCGACACACTTATTGATGAAAACACACAAAAGAGTTATTATATTGAAAGCAGTACCGTACAAGTCCCCCCTTTTGAAATGAGTAAGTACGAAATTACCGTGGCCCAATGGCGTAACTATGCGCTTTCGGAAAGTATAGATAAGTACGATACCCTTTCGGAGGAACTCAACGAAAAAGCGCCCATTGTAAATGTTGGTTTTTATGAGGCCCTAAGGTACTGCAATTGGTTAAGCCTTCAAGATAGTTTAGCACCCTACTATATTTTTAAAATAGAAGAAGGAATTGGCAGCCAAATTTTCTACAAATTTAGAAACAAGGAAGATAAATTAGCCCTTGGCACTTACTTACCAGATATAGAAGCCAACAAAGATTATGTAGTTACCATTAACCCCGCATCGTACGGTTATAGGTTGCCTTACAATACAGAATGGGAGTTTGCCATTGCAGGCGATAGTACACAAACACGAGGTATGGCAGTAGTGGGTTCGGCAAAGCCCAATCATTTAGATTTACACGATATTTTAGGAAATGCCAACGAGTGGAGCTGGGATAACATCAATAATTTCGATG
>CAZFQW010000420.1:0-3921 GCA_964521225.1 uncultured Roseobacteraceae bacterium | reverse complement strand
ATCTACGAAATTAACTTGCTGATAAATGGTTGAAAAACAAACTTTTATGTCATCTACGATTTTTTTTGAAGAGGCTCTTTGTATTAAAGTATTGTAAGGTATTTCAAAATATTTTTCAAGTAGCGCAGATTCTTTGATTTCAGTTTCGGTAGGGGAGAGGAGTGCTTTTACCAATACAAATTCGCAAAGTGACTGAATGTAAAGCTTTTCTCCTTCTTTGTCAGTCAGTTTATTGGCATACTCCCATAGAAAACTTCTACAAGCAACAGCTATTTCATTTTCGCTTTGAAGCTCTTTCCCCGCCTGATTCAACAACGTTTGAGCACTTTTTGCGAGCGCTTCTTTAATTTCTTTATGTAGCGATGGTTTCACAGAATAAGTTTTGATAAAATCTATATATCACATCCAAAAGTACATTAACCAATTGAAAACAGGAAGTTAATATTATAAACATTTTCATGTTTAGGTAAATACTATTATGATTAAAAAACAATATCTTTAACGTTTATTTATTTGTATTTTGTTTATAAAATGATTATTTTTAATTGCAAGTTGCAACTAAAATGATTAAAAAATGAGCAGATATTTTCCACCTCTCGAAAGACTTCATTTTTTAGAAAAAGAACTAGGAACTCTTTTAAAAGTAAACCGAAAGAGCTGGGTGAAAGTGGGCAAGTTACTTTTAACAATAGAGCAAGAAGGGCTATTTACACTGAAACACGCCTCTTATACTCAATATGTTCAAAATTTAGCCTTGGAGAATAAAATCAATGTTTCTACATTTTGGAGGGCAAAATCTTCTTTAAGCACTTATATTGAAATTGCCGCCTTAAAACACCACGAAGCAATTATCCCAAATGCTGTAAAAGCAACGCCAGAACAATTAGAGCTTTACAGAAGAGTAAAATCGATTGTTCCGGAGCGACTCCTCAGAGATTTGAGAATTAGGATGTTAAAAGGAGAAAATGTAAGAAATGAATTAAAAAACTTGTGGAAAATTTATAAACCTCTAAAGAAAGGAAAAACGGAACGGGGGAGGAAGGTAAAGACGCTTGCCGAAATACAATCAGCAGCAATAATAGAAAAAAAACCCGTAATTCTCTCTGTAAAAGAAGAAGACTCAATAAAAGATTGGCTAAAAATACAGTTGTACGACGCAACGTCTTCTGAAATGCAAAAAGCAAATATTGTAAATGCCTTAAGGGCAAACGCTTGGCTGAGAGATACGCTCGATGCTAATACGATTGAAAACAAACATTTTTACACTGGCTTAGCAATAGGAAATGAACACTTGAAATTTGATGCTTTTGTCTCGCTTAAGTGCAACTTGTTACCGAAAAGTGACAACGAAATAGGCTTTATTGGGGTAGTAGTTTTAACTGATATACAAAAGCATGGCAATATAGACGTTGAACAATATTTAGAATTCACTCATTTTTGTTATCTAGCAGTTCCTCAAGAGCATATACAGCAAGTTTTTAAAAATTTTAATTTACCTCAAAACGTGGGAATGATAAGTATTTCAGAATACAACGAAGCATCTAAACTTGAAGGAATGATTTTGAAAAAGGCTTCCTTAAATCAGTTATCAATTTATAACAAGCTCAAAATTCATGAAGCTTTATTTATGAAACTATCGAACTGGAAATAACGGAACAGTTGGAAGTTCATGGTGCTGTTGGGGATTACCTCAGAATACAGATTGTTCCTAACTGCTTTGAAAGGTGAGTACACAAAACTATCTTCGCAGCCTATATCAATACACCATATTTAGATTTTTTCATGGCTGAAATAAAACCTTTTAGAGCATGGCGTTATAATGTAAACCTTGAACTAGATATTAACGACTTGGTTGCCCCGCTTTTTGACGTTGTTTCTAAAAAGCAATTAAACAAGCTATACCACAACTCTTACAACAGCATTCACTTGTCAGTGCCAACAGGAACAAATCCTTCTTTACAGGCAAAAGAAACTCTAAATCAATGGATAGAGAAAAAAATATTGGTTCAAGACGATAAACCAAGAATTTATCCCTACTACCAGTATTTTAATGTTCATTCCGAAAAAAAAACTTATTGCCGTAAGGGTTTTATATGCATGATTAAAGCAAGTTTCTGGGATGAAAAAATAGTAATGCGACACGAAAACACCATTCCCAATGCTGTAAGCGATAGGATAGAATTATTAAAAGAAACGCAAATAAATAGTAGTCCGACACATGGGCTATATCAAGATAATGATTTTGTGCTCGAAAAATATATGGATAAAGCGATTGCCAGCCCTGTTTACGAAACAGAAGATTATCAAGGTGTTAAAGATGTGTTAGGCGTTATAGAAGAAGAAGAAATCATTCAAAAATTCATCTCTTTGCTTGAAAACAGGCAAATAGTTTTAGCCGATGGGCATCATCGTTACGAAAGCTCTATTGCTTACAGAAAAGAAATGATGGAGAATACCCAAAATTATACAGGAAATGAAGCTTATAATTTTCACATGATGTATTTGACCAACAGCGCATCAAACCATTTAAAAATACTTCCTACGCATCGACTTATCAGTAATTTAATAATAGAAGATATAGACAAAATCATTGAAAAAGCATCAAAATACTTTCATATAAAAGAGGTTGATAACCCCTCAGATTTACCAGAAATCATTGTAGGTAAAAAATGGGCTTTTGGACTTTTACACAAAGATAAAACACTAAAAATCAGGCTAAAAGAAGATGCTTTTAACGAACTAAGCTGGCAATTCCCCGAATTGATAAAAAAAATGGATTTAACAGTTCTTCATTTCTTTTTCATTGAAAAAGTTCTAGGTATTTCTGGTAAGTCTCAACGAAGTAGTAACGCTATCCACTACGAAAGAAATTTTGCTGAATGTTTCCGAAAAGTAGCTACCTCTGAAGTAGAGATGGCATTAATCACTAACGAAATCTCCATCCAAGAAATAAATAAAATATGCTTTAGTGGCCACATAATGCCTCCAAAGTCAACCTATTTCTACCCAAAAGCTATTTGTGGATTTTTATTTGGAAGCATAAATTCTAAGTAAAATACTCTCTATATCCTTTGTGTAAACAATACTAAGTAGTACATTTGCAACTTCGTTTTGAACTGCGACCGAATTGGATAAAAATCAAACATATCAGATTAACTTGGGTAATCTTACACAAGGGACTCATCAGTTTAGATACAATATTGATAATGAGTTCTTTAAAAATATTGAAAGCAATATTTCAATTGCTGAAAATGTAGATTGCAAAGTTATCCTTGAATGTGAAAGAACCGAAACAATGACAACCTGCAATTTTGCAATTACAGGAAATTTAGGATTACAGTGCGATAGGAGCTTGAAAGAGTTTGATTATCCAATTAATATCAATTCAACGATTTACTATAAGTTTGGGCTTGAGTACGCAGAACTTTCAGAAGATTTAGTTACCATTCCTGAAAAAAATTCAGTGGTTAATTTCGCCCAACCGATTTACGATTTATTAGCAATAGAAGTTCCTAGTAGGAAACTTCATCCTGACCATAGGGAAGAAAAGCAAGAAGATAACGATTTTTTCTTTACAACTTCAACAAGTATAAACGGTAAAGAAAAGCAAGAAGAAAGTAAGGAAGCTGAAACCATCGATCCGCGCTGGGCGGCATTACAAAAGTTAAAGAAATAGTAAGTATTTAATTAATAAATAGATAGAAAATGGCACATCCTAAGAGAAAAATATCGAAACAGAGACGTGACAAAAGAAGAACTCACTTGAAACTACAAGAAAAGGCAATTGCAATATGTCCTACAACTGGTGAGTCACACTTATATCACAGAGCACATTGGTACGAAGGAAATCTTTATTATAAAGGTCAATTAGTAATCGAGGCCCCTGAAGTAGCAGAATAATATACTATTGATAAAACCCGA
>CAZFQW010000419.1:0-3924 GCA_964521225.1 uncultured Roseobacteraceae bacterium | reverse complement strand
TGCCCAAAGATTTGGATAGAGTCTTTTTGGGTACGCTCCGTATTTTTATAAAGTATATCAAACAACTTTTGTGAGGAAACCAAATCGCTCGCGGTATAAAGTGTAATTTCCCAAGTGCCTCTGTTTTCTGTATTCATAATAAACCGAGATTTAAAATGGCCTTCTCGCAAAGCAGCAGAGCTTCCTTTTAAGTCTCGTTGCAGTTCAGATTCGAAGTACACAAAGTGGTCTTCAAGGGGCAAAGTGCGTGGCAGGGTGTAAAAAGAATTATGAAACGAAGCATATTTTTGCAATCCTGCTGTTTCGCCTACTAATTCGGCAAAGCCTCTCATTGCTTTTTCGTTATTAGTTCCTGATTGAATGAAAACGATTTGTTGTTTTTTGTTATCTAAAAGGATGAGGTAACGCTTTGTACTATTAGCGTTAGGGGTAATGGTAACCATGTATCCTTTTAGCCCCAACCTACCGCCGAAACTAACGGGTTTTATTTCCTCCACTTCGTACTCTCTGGTATCGAGTACTTTTTTACTGAAATAATAGTCGATGCTATCACCATATACATTATCCTCTTTTAAGGAAACCATCTGAATGGTGAGTTTTTGGTAAGAAAGGTCGTCTTCATACATCACCTCTGCCATTGCCTTGGCATTTTTGAGCAAAGAAGTTTGGGAAATCCCTCTGGGTAAATCTGCCTGAATGTTGCGCATTGCCGACAGGTTATAGATAGAAAAGCTATCGGAAGGATGAAATATTTTAACGGCTACGGGGCGGTAATAGGTACTATTGGGCAATTCTTTCAATAAGTCGTGTACCTCAAAACCTACTCCGGGGCGCAAGGCAGTAGTATTGCTTCCTTTCATGTTCCCCTCTCGAATAGGCATGAAAGATTCCTTCATTTTATTGTAGTTTACAATCTTCAATTCCTTTATGCCGTAGTTGTCTTCATACTGAATTTTTTGTTCCATCATCACCTCCAAATCTGGTGCGGCACTGATCAGAATACTAAACCATAAACCTTCTTCTTCTGAATAGTTGGAGACAATGTAGGCATGGAGTCCTCGATCGCGCACACGAGCGAGGGTATTGATAGCCTCTTGGTAATTGCGGTAGCGCTGTACCGTTACCGAGTAAGGTTCTTGTTCCGAAAACTGCCTTTCTTCTTTGCAAGCGGTAAACACGAATAAGGGCAGTGCTAAAAGCAGATAAAATAAATGCCTTAGGGTAGGGGAGTTCATAGTTGCAACAGTAATGATTGGAAGGTTGTAGTTTGAGACTGCTATCTTCCTAAGATACAAATTGCGCTAGAAATAGTGAAACGTTGTGCCGCTTTATGATTCCCCAATACTGAGGTTGTAAGTGATTTTCAGAAAACGATAGGCCCTATGCGTTTTAAAAAGTTCTCTTCATCGGCTTATAGTGGGGTTTGGCTTAAAAGCTATCTAAATATCAAATAAAATAGATATCAGCCTTTTGATGGAGGTGCTACCTTTGAAGACGGTAAAAATGAATACTTATATTGTGAAGTACAAGCCAAAGCAACTCGCTATTTTCAGAGATATTACGAAAGAAATGTATGCCGTAGCAGTTTCTGAAATTGATTGATTTTAAACAAGCAGCACTTCAGGCTTGTTATTTTTACCACAAGCCTGAAACGCCTTTTTACTTTACCACGCCGTTGGGGATTTCCTCACGCCGAACGGCTAGGCAGTATCATTTAATATAAGCTTTCCAAGCTTCTGCTTTTTCTCCTTTTAGTACCCTTGGAAATTTACTTTGGCCTCCAATTTTACTGTGTTTTTCCATCCAACTATAGAACATACTACTAGGAAGTACCTGTACAGTAATCTCCTTTAATGCGGCGGCGCGTTCTACACGATAGTCGTCATTTAGCTCCATCAAATATTGATCGAGGTGTTGTTGAAGCACCTCAGGTGCAACGGCATCCTTTGTGCCTACATACCACCGATGAGCGAACAGCGTTTCATAACTTTCTCCGATTACGGTGAACTCTCGGATATCGACATTTAAAGCTTTTTCAGTGAGTTCAATGGCTTTGTTCATGTTGTCGGAAGAAAGGTGCTCGCCACAAAGGCTAATAAAATGCTTTGTTCTTCCGGTAATCACTATTTCAGAAGTACTTTTATCCACTATCCTTACCACATCGCCAATAAGATATCGCCATATACCCGCATTGGTGGAAATCAATAAAGCATATTCTTTTCCTTCTTCAATTTGACCAATATTTAAAGTTTGGGGATTTTCGTGCACTTCCCCATCTTCATTGAAATTATCTTGATTAAACGGAATGAATTCGAAAAAAATACCATTGTTCAGCACCAATTTCATCGACTTGCGATTGGGGTATGCCTGAAAAGCCAAAAATCCTTCTGATGCTAGGTAGGTTTCAATGTAAACTAAATCTTTTGCTAATAATTTTTCGAAGCCTTTTTTATAAGGCTCAAAAGGAACGCCTCCGTGTACAAAAATGGAAAGGTTGGGCCAAATATCATGAATGGTTTTTACCTGGTAGCGTTCCACAATTTTTTCCATCAATATTTGTAGCCATGCAGGAACGCCTACAATTACGCCAATATCCCATTTAGGAGCTTTTTCAGTAATTTCGTTTAGCTTATCGTGCCAATCTTTGGTCTTGGCTATTTTTCTGCCGGGCTTATAGTGGTGCTGTAACCAAAGGGGGATTTTAGAAGTAGTGATTCCGCTTAAATCGCCTTCGTAATAAAAATTGTGCTTTTGCAAATCGGTACTTCCCCCAAGCATTAAGATTTTTTTATTGAAAAGCTCAATGGGCAAATCGTAACGGTGTAGCGTAAAAATTTGCTTTATCGAAGTTTTTCGTACCGATTTTAGCATCTGTTTCGTAATCGGGATGTACTTACTGGCGGCTCCCGAAGTGCCCGAACTTAGTGCAAAATACTTGATTTTACCGGGCCAACATATATCTTCTTTCCCTTCTTTTGCTTTGCACCACCAGTGGTCATAAATTTTGTTATAGTCATGTATGGGTACATGCTCTGTAAATTTCTCGTAAAAGCCCGATGAGCTTCTTTTGTGAAACAGTGAGAGAATTTCTTTGAACTGATATTCTTTCCCAAATGCCGTATTTTGAGCCGTTGAAAGCAACTCCTGCAACGCAACTCTTTGCAAATTTAGAGGATGATTCCTTCTAATTTCTAGGGTTTTCCTTATTGAAGCCCCTTTTTTCACCATGTTGTCTATGACATTGACCATCGCATTATAAATAATCAAAAATATAAAACCACGATATTAATATGTAAGTATTTCGTTAGTAATAATACAACATCAAAAAAGTGTTTTTAGTAAAATCTAAGAAAAAAATTAATCCCAATAACTTTTCGTTAAAGGGTTTTAAATGAGATTCGAGTATTTTGAGGTATAAAAAGCGAGTAGTTACAAAACTGCTTTCCCCGCTTCCATTACTGCATAGTTTTGGTAATCTTCATACTTTTCTTTTTCTAAATTATCTTCTGCTTTTCCACAGTCAGAAGGCCTGAAAGATTTATTTGTTTTCCACCATTCTTGTGCATTGGCTTGCGTGGCGTTGTAATCTACTTCAAACATTTTTATGCAAGTATCGCAGAGTGCCCAAGGGTTTTCGAAGCTGGCAGAGCGCAAGAAAATCATGGTGCGCATTTGCGTTGCCGAAGCATCTTGTTGCTCAAAATGGGCAATTGTATACGATTTAGCCGCTGGCTCAATCATCACGTTATCCCAGTATTTTTGTGAGGAAATTACTTGTGCGGAAACCAAAACATGCCCTTCGCCTTCTTCCATTAAGGTTTTACAAATTTTACAGGCACATGCAGCGGCTTTTTTTTCTTTTTTACCAAGAAGTTTTTGTAAGCATTTGAAAATAAGAAATTTAAAGAGCGCAGGCACGAAAAT
>CAZFQW010000418.1:0-3961 GCA_964521225.1 uncultured Roseobacteraceae bacterium | reverse complement strand
ATTAAATGAGCAGAAGCCGCAAAAGTAATTGAAAATACGCAGCGCGATTTAAACATTGCCTTAATGAATGAACTTTCGCACATTTTTGGGAAGCTCGGTATCAGTACCTTTGATGTATTAGAAGCCGCAGGAACGAAATGGAATTTTCTCAAATTTCAGCCCGGTTTGGTGGGCGGGCATTGCATAGGTGTAGATCCCTACTACCTTACCTACAAAGCACAGGCAGTTGGTTACTTACCCGAAATTATTTTGAGCGGCAGACGCACAAACGACGAAATGGGCAAAGAGGTTGCAAAAATCGTTGTGCAAAAACTAGCAAAGTTAGGGCATAATCTTTCCAAAAGTAGGGTTTTGGTGATGGGGGCTACCTTTAAAGAAAATGTAGCAGACATCCGAAATTCCAAAATCATTGATTTGATTTCAGAATTAAAAGCCTTTGGGCTGCAGGTTGAATTGGCAGACCCCTATGCAAACTCAGCAGAATTTGAAGAAGAATACGGGGAAAAGATTGTAGAAAGCCCAACGGGGAAATACCAAGCCCTCATTATGGCGGTGATTCACCAAGAATACCTCTCCATGTCGCAAGCAGAAATTCAACAATTAACAGCCGAAAACTGCCTTTTAGCCGATATTAAAGGAAAGTTTAAGGAGAAAGCAGAAGGGCTGCACTATTGGAGTTTGTAGTGGTTAATTTTGTGGCGAAAAGAGAAGATAGATTGAAATGAACTTCAAAGAATTTTTAAATACCGATTCGCTATTTGCATTAATTGCCCAAAGTGCGAGAGAATTAAACTATCCAACGTATTTAGTAGGAGGCTATGTCCGTGATCTGCTTTTGAAAAGAGAAAGTACGGATATTGATGTAGTATGTGTAGGAAGTGGGATTAAGCTTGCTGAACAAATTGCCCATAATGCTGAAGGACATGTGCATGTAACCCGGTTTAAAAACTTTGGTACAGCAATGATTAAAATTAGTGAGCGCGAAGTGGAATTTGTGGGGGCTAGGAAAGAATCTTACCAAAGAGATTCGCGCAAGCCCATTGTAGAAGACGGCACGCTAGAAGACGACCAACTCCGAAGAGATTTTACCATTAATGCCCTCGCCATTTCGCTTAATGCAAATGACTATGGCGATTTGGTAGACCCTTTCGGAGGGGTAAAGCATTTAGATGAAAAGTTGATTAAAACCCCCTTAGATCCTAACATTACTTTCTCTGACGACCCTTTACGAATGATGCGTGCCATTCGCTTTGCTTCTCAGTTAGAGTTCGATATTTCCCCAGAAACTTTCCAAGCCATTTACGATAACCGGAAGCGCATCGAAATTATTTCGCAGGAAAGAATTATTACAGAACTCAATAAAATAATTCTTTCTAAAACACCTTCTTATGGGTTTAAAATGCTTTTCCAAGGTGGCCTTTTAGACTTTATTTTTCCTGAACTACTTGCCTTAAAAGGAATTGATGCAATCGAGGGCAAGGCACATAAAGACAATTTTTACCATACGCTGCAAGTGCTAGATAACATTAGCGAAATGACGGATGATTTGTGGCTACGCTGGTCGGCAATTCTGCACGATATTGCCAAGCCGCATACCAAGCGATTTGAAGATAAAATAGGCTGGACTTTCCATGGGCACGAAGACTTAGGGGCTAAATTTGTTCCCGATATTTTTAGGCGATTTAAACTCCCCCTCGACGAACGAATGAAGCGTGTACAAAAGTTAGTACGCTTACACTTACGCCCCATTGCATTGGTAAAAGAGCATATTACCGATGCGGCCATTCGCCGAGTAATTTTTGAAGCAGGCGAAGATGTGGAAGGGCTTATGATTCTCTGCCGAGCCGATATTACCTCAAAAGACCACAAGAAAGTGCAACGTTATCTAGATAATTTCGATATAGTAGAGCAAAAAATGCAAGAAATTGAAGAGAAAGATAAACTCCGAAATTTTCAACCCGTCATCACTGGAGAAATTATTATGGAAACCTTTCAGGTGAAACCTTCTCGCGTAGTCGGCGAAATTAAGAGCGAAATAAGAGAAGCCATTTTAGAAGGAAAAATCAAAAATGAGTTAAAAGATGCCATTCCTTTTATGAAGAAATTGGGTGTAAAACATGGCTTAGAATTAAAGGGTTATTCTTAGCTGTAAAAGGCGAATATCAACCCTGCGAAAGCTGTATAAACTATCTGAAAAAGCACTTCAAACTTGGGTAAGTTCAGATTTCCTAAACCTTCGGAGGGTTATCGGCCACTAAAAATTAAACAACCTCCCCTTTCAAAGTAGCAGCAGAACACTCTGTGATTTTTACATGCACATAGTCTCCTTTTTTATGCCCTCTTGCTAGGAAAATCACCACTTTATTTTCATCGTTTCTTCCTTGTAGAAACTCATCGGAACGCTTTGAAGTACCCTCGACTAAAACCTTGGAAATTGTCCCCAAGGTTCTCTTGTTACGCTCTAAAGAACATTGCTGCTGTTTCTCTATTATTTCTTGTAAACGCCTTTTCTTTACGGCCAAAGGCACATCATCTTCAAATTTTTTGGCGGCTAATGTTCCTGGGCGTTCAGAGTAAAAGTACATATAGCTAAAATCGTACTTCACATAGTCCATTAGTGTGATAGTGTCTTGGTGTTCCTCTTCTGTTTCTGTACAGAAACCTGCAATCATATCGGAAGAGATGCCACAATCTTCACCCAAAATTCGGCGAATAGCATCCACTCGATTTATGTACCACTCCCGCGTGTAAGTTCGGTTCATTCGTTTAAGTACACGGCTATTACCACTCTGAACGGGCAGGTGTATATAGTTACAAATATTTTCGTGCTTTGCCATAGTATGCAGTACTTCATCGGTAATATCTTTAGGGTGCGAAGTAGAAAAGCGCACCCGCAACTCGGGGCTTACCTTGGCAACCATCTCAAGAAGAATAGCAAAACTATACACTTTTTCTACTTCCTTTTTCTCTAAACGGGCTTTGTTATTTTCTTCTTCAGACCACTTGTAAGAATCTACATTTTGCCCTAAAAGAGTAACTTCTTTATACCCTCTGTCAAATAAGTCTTGTGCTTCGGCTACAATTGAATGCGGATCTCGGCTGCGCTCACGGCCACGAGTAAAAGGCACAACACAGAAAGAACACATATTGTCGCAGCCTCTCATAATAGAGATAAATGCGCTTACACCATTTGAATTGAGGCGAACAGGGGTGATATCAGCATAGGTTTCTTCGCGGGAAAGAATCACATTAACTGCCTTTCTACCATCATCAACGTCATTAATAAGATTGGGTAAGTCTCGATAACTATCGGGTCCGGCAACAATATCCACTGACTTTTCTTCTTCTAACAATTGTTTTTTAAGACGCTCCGCCATGCAGCCCAATACACCAATGGTCATCCCCGGTCTTTTCTTTTTTACGCCATTAATTTGCCTTAGTCGGGTACGAACAGTTTGCTCTGCTTTATCGCGAATAGAACAGGTGTTCAGAAATACCAAATCGGCTTCTTCAAGGTTAGAGGTTGTGCCAAACCCCTGTTTTTCCATAATGGAAGCCACAATTTCGCTATCAGCAAAATTCATTTGGCAACCGTAGCTTTCCATGTACAACTTTCGCTGGCCGGGCTTGGCTTTATCAACAGAAGTGCGAATTTCTTCTGTTGGCTTCATTTCTTCTCCTGTGGCAATGTCTATATCTCTGATTAGGTCGTTTGACATGACTTAATGGCTTTTGAGTGTTTGATTTTGAGTTTTGAGTTGATTCCTCAAAACATATTAAGTGGTTTCCTTCTCTTAACTTGAAAAACAGCTATATAGTTGAATTTCAAAAAGAAGTGCAAAATTAAATAATTTATTGGAAGGAACGAGGGCTTTACTAGAAAAGAGAAGATATGAAGCTATAACTAGTGGCAGTATTTAGAATTCCGTGTATAAGAATTTAGAAGAGCAAGGGAGTTACA
>CAZFQW010000417.1:0-3976 GCA_964521225.1 uncultured Roseobacteraceae bacterium | reverse complement strand
TGTTTTTAATAAGTAAATATTCAATTTTAAATTACGAATGGCGAATTATCAAAATACTCTTATCGAGCACTTTCATTTTGTAAATAAAAGTGTCTTTTTTTATCATCTCGACCGCAGGGAAATAACTATAATATTTGCTTGCCCTATTTTTAGATTCTCTCATAAAACAGTACTCAAAATCACTCTTCCTCAAACAAAAAATTCTGATACGCCGATTGGATTTCTCTTAGATGGTGCCGTTCGTTTTGAGCCTTGCAAACCTCAATACCTTTCTCATAAATTTTTTTGGCTAGTTCAACTTTTTCAAACTCATGCGCTAAAGAAGCAGCATGGAAGTAAGTAGGCGCATAATTTTCGTGTTCTTTCAAAAGTACTTCGTAGTATTCCCATGCTTTCGCTGGCATTTCGGTTCTGTACTCGGTAGCAAGTGCATAGAGTACAAAAGGGTCATCGGGCGATTCTGCCAAAAACTTTTTCAGGTATTCTATTCTATTTGTATTCATTTTTTTTTGTTGATAAGGACTTGTCATCATTTAATTTGAGAAATAGTATCTCATTTCCGAATAGTTATCTCCTATTGAATACAAGTTAATTTTGTCTGAGCACTTATGATAGGCTTTCGCTGCATTGAAACCACTCTGTTATCCAAATTAACCGCAATTATTTACTGACGTTCTTTTGTAAGTTGTATATCGCTGTAAAATGCTTTTAACAGGTTGTTCTTACCAACAGGCTAAAGCGTGCAGCTACTACAAAATATAAATCTATTTAAAATGCGAATCAAGGGTTATAAGCCTCTTTTTGCCCCCTCATTCGCATTTAAAGAATACTTACAACCTTGGCAGGCAATTATTTTCTAAACATTACGATTCAATTCTTCTTTATTAACATTGCTAACATTTTTCTGATTGATGCAGATCCATTATCTTTGAAATATTATGCATGCATAACATTTTTTGTACTCAATTTCACAACCAAAATAAACGAGACATGAAAATATTGGTATGTATTAGCCATGTGCCCGACACAACTACCAAAATTAAGTTTACTGACAATAAACTAGACACTGCCGATGTAAAATTTATTATTGGCCCTTACGACGACTACGCATTAGCAAGGGCGGTAGAGTTAAAAGAAGCAAACCAAGGCACAGTTACCGTACTTAATGTAGGAACAAGCGATACTGAACCCACACTACGCAAAGCATTGGCAATTGGTGCCGATGAGGCAATTAGAATTGATGCTGAACCTTTAGACGCTATGTACGTGGCTTCGCAAATTTATGCAGTTGCCAAAGAGGGCCAGTACGATATGATTTTAATGGGAAGAGAATCTTCTGATTTTAACGGAGGCTTAGTGCATGGCATGGTAGCAGAAATGCTCGGATGGCCCTGTATTGCCCCTTGTATGAAGCTAGACCTTGAGGGCGATACCGCAACAATGGCACGCGAAATTGAAGGTGGAAAAGAATATTTAGAAGCAAAATTACCATTTGTAGCAGGTTGCCAAGAGCCCATTGCCGACTGGAAAATCCCTAACATGCGTGGTATCATGATGGCGAAAAAGAAGCCTTTAAATGTTGTTGCCCCTGTTGAGGTAGAAAATGTTACTCAATACAAAGCTTTTGAGTTACCCGCAGAAAAAGGGGAATGCAAAATGATTGATGCCGATAATATCGACGAATTGGTATCGCTCTTAAAAAACGAAGCAAAAGTTATATAACCTTAAGCCTAAAATTATCAAAATATGTCAGTTTTAGTATATGTAGAAATAGATGGTGCTCAGGTGAAACCTTCATCGCTTGAGGCAGTAGTATATGCGAGTAAAATAGCAGATGGTGGCAACGTAACCGTAGTGGCTACCAAAGGTGCCGAAGAAAGTGCACTAGCAGCATTAGGTGCTTACGGTGCCCACAAAGTTTTATTAGCATCAGACGATAAATTAACCAGCGGTGGCGTACAAGCAGTAAGCACATTAGTAGCAGAAGCTGCTAAGCAAGCCGGTGCTAATGCTTTGGTAATGGCACGTTCATCTATGGTAGATGCTATCGCTTCTCGCATCGCAATTAAGTTGCAAGCAAGTGTAGCCGCCAATGTAGTTTCGTTACCCGATACTACCGATGGTTTTAAAGTAAGAAGAAGCGTTTACACAGGAAAAGCATTTGCCAATGTGGTACTTCCTGGTAAAAATAAAGTGCTTACCCTTAAAAAAGGAGCAGTAGAAGCCATCGTAGCGCAAGAAGGTGCTACTGCTACAGTCGAGGCATTTAGTCCTGCCATTCCCGATAGCGACTTCTCTACGCAACTAAAAAGCGTTGAAAAAGCAGAGGGAGATATTCTACTTCCAGAAGCAGACATAGTAGTTTCCGCAGGAAGAGGTTTGAAAGGCCCAGAAAACTGGGGAATGATTGAAGACTTGGCAAAAACGCTAGGTGCAGCAACGGCTTGTTCTAAACCTGTTTCGGATATGGACTGGAGACCTCACCACGAGCATGTTGGGCAAACGGGTATCAAAGTAAGCCCAAACTTATACATTGCCGTGGGTATTTCTGGCGCAATTCAGCACTTAGCAGGGGTAAACGCTTCAAAAGTGATTGTTGCAATCAATAAAGATTCAGAAGCACCTTTCTTCAAAGCTGCCGATTATGGTATTGTTGGAGATGCTTTCGATATTGTTCCAAAATTAAATGAAGTGCTCAAGAAAGGTTAGCAAGATAAGAACACAAAAAAAGGATGTAGATTTTTTCTATATCCTTTTTTTATGCCTGAATTTCTGTAAGTTCAAACAGAATTTTTAGTAAATAGTCTAATTCACTTTAACTATTTCCACACGGCGGTTTTGTCTTCTTCCGTCTTCTGAATCGTTAGAAGCTACAGGTTTTTCAACGCCCCAGCCAACAGCATACATTCTGGTTTCTGCCACACCTTCTGATACCAACTCCTTTAATACTGCATTTGCCCTTGCTTCTGAAAGCTTCTTATTGTCTGCTGCGCTACCTACATTATCGGTATGCCCTTCGATACTAATAACAAAGCGAGGAAATTTTTTCATTAATTTAGAAATCCGTTGTAGTTCTCCAATTGCATCTGAAGGTAAATCAGACTTACCAGATTCAAAGTTGATGTACAGAGTAATATTTCCGGACATTAACTCTCGCAATAAATCTTGTGTATCGTCTAAAGCAGTTTCTGCTTCTACTACCGTAATGCTGTATTCTCTACCATCGTTATAGCCTTCTACAATTAACCAGACATCGCCTGTGTTCTTTGTAAGGTTGTAAATTCCATAATTTTTTTCTGTAAACACGAGTTTACCCCCATTCTCTCTCACCATATCTTGGTAATTCTGCACAAGTTGTCTGTAATTAGGATGCAGCCCAGAAGAGCCAAAAGTGTAGTTAATAAAAGTTTTTTGCCCCTCAATCATTACAGATTCTATATCGCTTACAGGAATTGTAAGCACATCGCGGCCACTTTCGTAATTGACTATTTGGTAGTTATTCAGTTTTGGAAAAAGGGGGTAGTCTTGTCCGCCTTGTGCAAAGGCAGATACCCACATTATGGAGCATAAAATTGATAAGAATATTCTTTTCATGTCGGTTGTTAATTAATGTACTATTAGAACGGATATGAATATATTGTATTTTTCGATAACCTCAGAATAAAGCCATGCAAGTTTATTAACATTTATTCAAAAGAATGCTAATCCCATTTTTATTTCATACAACTAATTACAATAGCATTCATTAAGTTAACAATAAGAGGATTTAAACATATTTATATATAAAACCCTTTTAGTTATAGTTAGTAAATACTTCAAGAATATTTTTAACAAAAATTCTTATGTTTTCCTTCTTCTAAGATGAGGGTAAAGTAATAGAAAAGTTGCTTTTAACCCGCCTTAAAGGTGTTTTTATAAGTTTAAGTACTTGTTCAGAATTAAATATAACTTATTTTTGAGCCCAAAAGATGGGTCG
>CAZFQW010000416.1:0-3981 GCA_964521225.1 uncultured Roseobacteraceae bacterium | reverse complement strand
TTCCGAAATGGATATCGTTGCCCATCCTTCACAAAAAGTGCCTTTTTCATATCATTTGAACCCACAAATTAAATCTATTGAACATACCGAAGAAATTGTACAACAACCTTTAAAGTTTGATTTAGATACGATTAAACTTCAATCTATTATTGATTCTATTTCGCAGTCTAAATACACAAGTTATTGTCCTACAATTACGGTGTTTAATAATATCTATCAAATGATGATTAATGATTCAATTTTAAATTCAGAATCATTGGAATACATGAATCCACTCATTAAAAAAGTTGATAGCAAAAACCAGTTTGAACGCTGGTTTAATGCCAAGCAAGAAAATCCTGCGACAATTGAGGGGATAAAAAAGCAACATGATTTTCACATTACCATTGTTAAAAAGCTACATGAAGCGGGTGTCACTATAATTTGTGGAACTGACGCAGGCATTGGGGTTACTCTTCCTGGTTTTTCAATTCATAAAGAACTCGCCTTTTATAAAGAGGCTGGTCTTTCTAATTATGAAGTTTTAAAAACCGCTACTGTAAACGCTTCTCAAGCGCATTCAATTATGAACCAACTTGGGACTATTGAAGAGAGTAAGATTGCAAACCTCTTATTAGTGGATAAAAATCCGCTAGTTGAATTGTCTTCACTTGAGAACCCAACTTATGTTTTTGTGAAGGGGCGAAAATTGAACAGAGAGATTTTGGATTCATATAATAAAAAAGCAAAGAACCGTAAAAATCTAATAGCTTCAGCTCTTAGGTATTTGGAAAACTTAATAATTGAAAAATAAAATACCGCTAACACCGCCTATACGCAATACCCTTCGGGACACTACGCATAGCCGAGACCGTTACCTGCAATTCTGAAAATACCAACAGCACACACAAGTTGAAAAATGAGTAAAAAACAATTAATAGACTATGTACAAAACTTTGTTTCATTAAGTGATGATGGAGCCGAACAATTTGTGTCTTGCTTTGAAGAAGTCAAAGTGAAAAAGCGACAGTTTATTGTTCAGCCTAATTTTACAAACAGACACCGGGCATTTGTAGTTAAGGGTGCATTCAGGAGCTATGCAGTAGCAAATGACGGACAAGACCATACTCTTCAATTTGCCATAGAAAACTGGTGGGTATCGGATTTCAATAGCTACATATACCAGCATCCTGCAACGCTTTTCATTGTTGCTTTAGAAGACAGTATCATTTTACAAATTGATTACAGCAAAGAGCAAGAACTTAAAAAGGCAAATCATAAATTTGAAACCTTTTTTAGAATAATGGCTGAAAAGGGGCTTGCCTTTGAACACCGAAGAATCCTTTTTAACCTAACACACGATGCTGAAGCACGCTACGAAAACTTTTTATTGAACTATCCGAACTTTGTACAACGTGTACCCCAGTACGCATTGGCTTCCTACCTTGGAATGTCAACAGAATTCCTCTCAAGAATCAGAAATAAGAGAACTCGGAAAAAAAGTTGAACTACATCAACCTTTTTTCTTGACCTTATTCATTTTTATTGCTTTTGAATTGAAATACTTTTGTCTTGTCAATATTGACAAATAATTCAAAAACAGATAAAAAATGGTACAATCATTAAATAAAATCTTCTCGGCAAAAAACGAGATGGTAAAAAAGGGGCAAATCGTAGAAGCCACAGAAAAGTTTTTTGCTTCAAATGCCAAAACCATTGATTTTGATGGTACGGTAATGAAAGACAAAGATGAAATGCTAACCAAAATGCAAGGTTTTGCAGATGCTATTGCCAAAGTAAATGGCATCACCCTGCATCACGCTTCATTGAACGGGGATGTTTCTTTTGCAGAATTCACTTTTGACTTTGATATGAAAGACGGAAGCAAAATTCTCTGGCACGAAATACTTCGAACAGTCTGGCAAAACGGACTTGTTGTAGAGGAACAATATTTTAAAGCTTAAAACAACAAAACATGAAATTTGTAACAAAACAAATGCACGCCTACCTGGATTACCCGGTTGCTGTAGCATTGATTGCCTTACCTTTCATTTTGGGGTTGGGAACGTCTAATTCACTCGCCTTGTACCTATCGGTAGTAACGGGAATTGCGGCTTTTATACTCACACTATTAACAGACCATCAGTTGGGGGTGTACAGAATAATTCCCTACAAAGGACATCTCATTGTAGATGCGTTGGTTGGGGTTGTTTTTGTGGCTGCTCCCTTTGTGTTTTCATTTGAAGGAGTAGACGCTTACTACTATTGGATAAACGGTGGAGCCGTTTTAACGGTAGTGAGCTTGCACAAACCAGAAGAAGCACAAAGCATTCAGTAAAATTTTTAAAATAAAAAAATGAATCAATTTAAGATACCTACAAGAGCAGAGCTTTCTGCTTCAAATCAGGAAATTTATGATAAAGTTCAGGGACAATTAGGATTTGTTCCAAACATATACACCTACATGGCAAAGCATCCAAATGCTTTAGCCGATTATTTAGCATTTATTGGTAGAAAAAGCAGCCTTACTAACAAAGAAAAAGAGGCTGTTAGTTTAGCAGTCAGTCAAATAAATGGTTGTCAATATTGCCAGTCTGCACATACCGCTTTAGGTAAAATGAATGGCTTTACCGAAGAAGAAACCATTGAATTGAGAACCGGAAAGGCAACTTTTGAACCAAAGCTTGGCGCTCTTGTAGCACTTGCGGTTTCCATTACAAAAAACAGAGGACAAGCGGAAAAAGAAACCATTGAAAATTTCTTCCAAGCCGAATATTCTGAAAATGAATTTATTGATATCGCCTTTGTAATAGCCGATAAAATCATAACCAATTTTATAGCCATTACAACAGGTATCGCCATAGATTTCCCATTAGCAAAAAACATTTAAAAATAATCGTTTCACTTAAATTAAATAAAAAAATGAAAAATTCAATTCAAACTTTAGTAGTAGCAATTATTATGTTACTTAGTGCAAATGCCATTGCTCAAAATAAAATGGCCAACAATATTGACGACAGTAAAATAGCCCTTCAAGGGTATAGCCCTGTGTCGTATCTGGATTTAGGACTTGCCCAAAAAGGTCTAAAAGAATACAAAGCTACGTATGATGGACTGTCCTACTATTTCACCAGTAATGACCAGAAGAAAACTTTTGAAGCAAACCCCAAAAAATATTTACCTCAATATGGTGGTTATTGTGCTTTTGGTGTTTCCGTTGGAGCAAAATTTAGGGTTGACCCGAATAAATTTGTGGTAAAAGACGGAAAATACTTTTTGTTTCTTTATGATTTAGAAGTAGATGCACAACAGCTTTGGTTAGCTGATAATCACAAAGAACTTGTAAAGAAAGCAGATGCAAACTGGACTAAATTGTCTAACAATTAAATTTCAAGTTATGAGCCATAAGATTAAGCTTTGGCTCATTTTTTTAGAAAATTGTAACTACTTAGCCTGTTTAAAACACTGAAAATCAGATATTTGTAATTAAGTATTCTTCTAAAAATAGACAAAATCGCATAACGTAATTTCATTTTATTCATTTTTACGGCCAAAAAATGAATAAAACACAAAAGCACAATTTATTCTTGACCTTTTTTATCATAAATTCAAATTTATAGGCTAAGTAGTTACAGAAAATTAAGTATTAATATGATTTTTCAAATTCAACAATTTTCAAATAATCAAAAAGACGAACTCAAGGCATTGATGACAGCCTTATACAACGAAGACCCTTATGGTGCGCCTATAAATGAACATAAAATGAATAATACAATTCAGTTCTTAGTGAGCAATCCTTGTTATGGACAAATTCTTGTATTGGTTTTTGAGAATATGATAGTCGGATATGCTATTCTAATTCGATATTGGAGCAATGAATATGGTGGATTATTACTACATCTTGATGAACTTTATGTAAAAGGGAAACATCGAGGTCAAAAACTTGGCACCCAATTGATTGCTTATTTAATTGAAAATTTCAAAAAAGAATTTAAAGGAATT
>CAZFQW010000415.1:0-3987 GCA_964521225.1 uncultured Roseobacteraceae bacterium | reverse complement strand
TTTATTTTTGATTTTAATACTCTTTTTAACCCCTGATTCGCATTATGAGTTTTTAGCACTGAAGCGTACATCCCTGAAAACGGTTGCTCTATTTAAAGGCTGTATATGAGTTAACTAAGCACTAAAAAGTATTTTTTTCCCTTTTGTGTTTCCAACGGTTATGCGACCACAGCCAATAGGCGGGGTCTTCTTCAATGCGCTTTTCAGTTAAGCGAGCAAATTCTTTTACAATTCCTCTTTCTGGAACATCTTGGGGAGTTTCAGCAATCAGAATGAAATCCAGTTCATAATAACTCCGTTTTACTTTTTTTATATCTAAGAAATAGACCGCCTGCCCAGTCTGTTTGGCGAGTGCTTCGTAGCCTCCATGGAAGGTAGTATCTTGCCCTAAAAACTTGACCCACGTAGCTTTGTTTGGCTTACAAGCTTGGTCGGCCGCCATCCATGTGAGTGTTTGTTCCTTATTTTCAATAGAGCCTAAAACTTTGCCGAAGGTTTCTTTCCGAGAAATCATTACTGCTCCATAGCGTTGCCTTGTATCTTTTATGTAAGTGTTTACATAGGGGTTCATTAAGGTTTGATAGATAGCATAAACCGTACAGGGGATGCGATGTACCAAAGCAAACACCCACTCCCAGTTACCCGTATGTGGCGATAAAACAATAAGACTTTTGCCTGTGCTTAAGAACTCAAGCAACTTATCCCAGTTTTTTACGTGGTAACGTTTCTGAAACTCCTTTTGCCCTATTGTAGAGCTTTTCACAGATTCTATAAGTAGGTCGGCAAAATGCTGATAAAACTGTTTCATGATTTCTTTTATCTCGCTATCGCTTTTTTCGGGAAATGAGTTTTGCATATTCCTAAAAACGAGCTTTTTACGGTAGCCCACTACATAGTAAATCAAAAAGTACAAAATATCGGAAATACGATGTAAAATCCAGAAAGGTAATAAAGAAACAAGGTTAACAAACCCGAAGAATAGCTTATATAAGGTAGTTTTCATTGTGTTGTATTTCGCTCAAAACTACCTGTTTTCTATTAAAAAAAAGAATATCCTGTCTATTTCAAAATTTTAGGCTCATACTTACAGGCTTCAAATAAGCCCTTTAAAGTGCTAACTTCTTTTACTTCGCAAAGATTTACCAACACCTGTGCACAAGCACTTGCGTCGCTTTCTGCATGGTGGTGATTCAGTTCAATATTAAAATGATTGGATAAATGTGCTAAACCGTAACGGGGAAGTCTACGGATTGCTTTCCTAGCTATTTGAAAAGTACAAGCATATTGCATAGCAGGATAAGGAATATCGTATTGTTTAAGCACATTGCGAAGTACTCCCATATCAAATTGGGCATTGTGTGCTACTACCACTTGGTGCTCTAAATAGGGCAGTAAATTAGGCCATAGCCCGGCAAAATCGGGGGCTTCGATTACACCGTGATGATGAATGCCATGCACGCTTATATTCCCTCTCTCGAAATGAAATGGTTCGGGACGAATTAAAAAATGCTGCGTTTCCACTACTTCCCCCTTTTCAACGCGGGCAATTCCTATAGAGCAAGCACTCCCCTGAATTCTGCTGGCCGTTTCAAAATCAATTGCAACAAAATCAATTTGATTTTGAAATGTATTTTGCGATTTATTGAAAGAGACAATCAGTGGATGGTAATACTGATAACGCCGCCAAAGTTTTTCGTAAGCAGTTTCTGCTTTTAAAACCCCTTTACTAACCGCTACAAATCGCTTTTGAGCGGGCGTGAGCGGTGTTATATTCCCCTCAGCAAGTGCTTTTAACCACTGACCCTTCGACTCTAAAACGGCTTGTTCACGGTGCGTAAATATAAATAAAGGGGCTTCAACAGGCAAGGGCGACCGCTTTAAATAGATGAGATGTTCTTCAGGAACTTCTTCAGGACTCATAATTAATCTTATTTAAAGTTTAGCACAAAGTAAAAGAACTTTTTGCCCATTCAGTAAAGTAGTTGCAAAAATATAAAGTTCTCCCCCTTCTTTCCATTTTGTTTTTTTGCGGATTTCATCGACCGTTAAAGGAAAGTTTCTTGCGGTGATGTTTGCTTTTTTGATATCAAGTTGTTTCAGCTCATTTTTTTTGAAAATAACGATTTTTTCGACCTTAAAAACTCTTCCCAAAAAGTTTTCAATCAGCAAATCGGAAGTAAAAAGATGACTGTTCGGATGTAGTTTATCTAACTGGTAACGATTGGCAATATGATGAAAGCCCCCGATGACCCCCGCTTTCATTAAGGCAACATCTGGCTCATAAAGAATCTCTTTAGGCGAACTCCAATTAAACTCATGGTGGGTGCTAGGAAGTACAGGAAATGTTTCCGAAACGCTGCTACCCTCTTTATTTAATGCAACGCTGTTTATAATAAGGGGAGATGAGTTTTCTTTCTTGAATATCAAAAGCACCTCTTTGCAGTCATTTTCAACAGAAACAATGTGGATTTCATTTAAAGAGGGAAACTGCTGAATAGTTTGTTTGAGGTCGAGCATAGGGGAGAGCTTTGCCATTACGGTAGTTCCTTTTGCTTGCAGAGCCTCGATAATTTCTAACAAGTTGGGTGTACAATTTTCTAGCTTAAAAACTTTTTGCTTCGAAGTATCTCTGCGAGAGGGGTCGAGATATATTAAATCGAATTCTTGTGAATTTTGGGTAACCATTTCAACGCCATTACCCTGCTTTACTTCGATATTTTTAGCCCCCAATTCATTGAAATTATATTTTGCGATTCGGCATAACGCATCATTCAACTCATAATAAACAGATTGCTCAAAATTTTGGGATAAATAAAAAGTGTCGACACCCAAACCACCTGTTAAATCTGCGCAAGATTTCCCCTTCAACAAAGAAGCCTTGTATTGGGCAGTCAGTTCAGAGGAAGCTTGCTCCATCGAAACTTTTACAGGCCAAATAATGCTACGATTTCCCCACCAAGAGGGCATTTTTAACTTTGCTTTCTTGCGAGCTTCAATTTGCTGCACTGCAAAGGGGATATTTATTGTGGGGAACTGCTTTGCTTTTAGTAAGAGCTTTACGCCATCCTCTTGTTCATGTGTTTTAATAAAGGCAATGAGTGGCTCATTAAGTGGTATATTTTCAGCGATAGGATTTCCATTTTTCATAAAGTAAAGAGATTTACAAGCAGGCTTTTTAAGCGCAATACTATTTTAAACTAGAGGTTCCTAAAAATCAATAGCCTATCATTTAAGACTTCTCGCTGCGAAATAAGTTGCCCACTTGGGTATGGGGCACGAATTCCTGTTCCGAAAGATTGCGGCGATTTAAAGAGCCTGATTTCATCCCAAAGGTTTGCTTCTAAGAGTTTGTGTAGCAACATTGCGCCTCCTTCTACTATTACCGATTGAATATTTTTGGCTCTCAAATCGGTAAAAATATCGTCTAAATAGTTTTCTTCTAACAGGTAGATAATATTACCTTTTTCTTCTTGCTGTTCCTCTACCCTGTACCGCAAAGCGGGGCTTTCCCCTTGGAAAAGAATTAGGTTATCGGCTAGCTGGCTAGTATGTTCTGCTACAATTCTTACAGGATTTTTCCCCTGCCACTCCCTAGAGGTAAGTTGCGGGTTATCGTAACGCACTGTGTTGGCGCCTACCATAATGCCATCTTCTTCTGTGCGCCATTTATGCACTAGTTTCCTTGAAAGAGAGTTGCTAATCCACTTTGAGTTATAATCGCTACGGGCAACAAAACCATCAATAGTTTCCGCCCACTTTAAAATAATATAAGGTCTTTTTCTTTCTATAAAAGTTAAAAATCTTCGGTTTTGGGTTCTAGCTTCCTCTTCTAAAACACCTACCTCTACAGAAATTCCTGCTCTTATCAGCTTATCGATTCCGTTCCCTGCCACTAGCGGGTTGGGGTCCTTGAGTGCCACAACTACTTTGGCTATTTTATACTCAATCAGCAAATCGGCACATGGGGGTGTTTTACCATAATGCGAG
>CAZFQW010000414.1:0-3988 GCA_964521225.1 uncultured Roseobacteraceae bacterium | reverse complement strand
CATCTTTTGGGCTCAAAAATAAGTTATATTTAATTCTGAACAAGTACTTATATAAATTAACTCACATTTTTGCATTACTAACCTGCTAAGATTTTTCAGGTAGAAGCATTCTTTCGGACCAAAATCTATCGGATTGAAACTCACCGTCAACTCTTTAAGGTTTTTCAATTTCTTAATCCGTTTCAAATCTGAAATTTGATTTTTATCTAGTTTCAGCCTTTTTAGCTTCTTTAATTTTTGTAGTCCTCTAGGAATTTCAGTAAGATTGTTTTGGCTTAAATCGAGGGATTCTAAGTTCTTCAGTTTACGTATTTTCACTCTTTTGCCATTTCCCAACCGGTTCCCCGATAAATCTAAATACTCTAACCCTTTCAACTTTTTAATAGATTTAGGGATAGTTAATAGCTGGTTTTTTGCTAACATCAGACGCTTAATTGTAGTGTTTTTGGCGAATTTTATTGCATTGGATGTAAGCTGATTGGCGTTTAAGTTGAGCCATTTAAGTTGTATTAGCTTTTTGGTAAGATTGGGAGAGATTTCTTCTAACTCGCTACTAGTGAAGGAAAGACGTTCTAACTTTTTTAACCGATAAACAGAGAAAGGAATTTGTTTGAGAGAGGTATAACTAATTTGAAGCGAAGTAGTATCTGATTTGGAAAGTGCTTCTAAAGCTTTAAGAACTATTTTCCCTTGTTCGAGCTTAGCTTTCTCTCTATCTTCCTGTATTGCTACCATAGCAGAGTCTCTCTGCACTCTTTGTAGTGAATCTGATACCTCAGCAAGTACTTGCTGCCTTTTAAAGGTTTCTGCTTCAAGAATTTTTTTGAGTGAATCAACCTTTTGTTTTTTATATTTAGGTAGCCATTCGTATTGCGCAAAAAGAGGAGATAAATTAATGAGTATAAATACCAAAGTGATGCTTAACGACTTCATAATTTAAGTTTGATAAGAGGTTTTACTCAAATCAACTAAAAATTTAGTTATTATAAATATTTATTCCCTTAAATTTTGTAAAAGCCAGAAGCGGAAGCATGTATTTTCAAGGTTTTTAGTTCCACTAAAAGTCGTTAGCCATTTAAGAAAATGGTCTAAGTAGTTCTACTGATAATCAAAATCGTAACTTCTACTGAGGATATTTGAGTAAGTTAGCTTATTCTATCTATATGTTAATAAATATACATTTGTAGTATAAGCTTTTAACAAGCCAGATTAGAGACTTGGCTTTATTCTAATGTAATTTCTATCTTAGGAACGGAAAATAAGCATAGTGTTAATTGTAGAAATTTATACGACGCGACTATATCAGGATGCTTCATGCTCAGTGGTTGGCATTGTGCATGAAACATTCTTCAGAATTCTTAACTCTTAGTTTGGACAACAAAAATCTTGTTTAATATGTCAACAGGTTTATTCATATCCCAAGTATTACCACACGAAGATACCGATGAACACGAAGTAATTCAGCGCTGTGGTAACCTTTCTATCGTACATGCTCCAGGTACTATTCAATCTTATGGTGCTTTGCTTGTTATTTCTGAGCCAGATTTAAAAGTAAAGTATGCGAGTGATAATACTCAAAAACTGATAGGCATTGGTGCTCAAAGCATATTAGAGAGAACCCTTTCTGAAGTTTTACCCCCTGATGCTTATCAAGATTTACAGAGGCATTTTGGTAGCCAAAACTTTAAGATGGTAAATCCTGTGAGGGTTTCTATTCAAGGCAAACAGTTTGATGCCATCTTGAGCCGAAAAGGTCAGTTATTATATATTGACTTAGAGAAAGTACAACAAGGAGCTAGAGATAACTCAGAGTTATATCGAGAACTTTCTCAGAAAGCAATCATGAGCATTATGCAAACGCAATCTATTGATGATTTGCTCCAAATTACTGTTGATTCTATAAGAGAAATTACAGGATTCGATAGGGTGATGCTTTATCGCTTCGATGAGCAGTATCATGGAAAAGTAATTGCAGAGTCTTTAAGTGGCGAGCTAGGTTCTTTCTTACATCACTGCTTCCCTTCGTGGGAAACACCCGGCCCTATTCGCAAGCTTTACATGGAAACAGTAACGCGCTACCTACCTCATATTTTCGATGTTTACGTTAATGTAACAGGTAGTGGAATTGCTTCTACAGAAGGCTTGGTAGACCTTTCTTCAACAAACTTAAGGTCTTGCCCCCAATGTCATTTAGATTATATGACCAATATGGGGGTAGGTTCTTCAATGTCTTTTTCTATTGTGATTGACGGTAGAATGTGGGCAATGGTTGCTTGCCATAAGAAACGCCCTGTTGAAGTATCGTACACACATAGACTTATTTGTGAGCAAATTGCAGGTATCCTCCCCGACGAACTCAAAAGAAGGGAAAATCCGGAAGCTTATAAAGCGGTAGTGCAGGGCTACAAAGATTTAGTAGTGAATGCCGCAAGTACTAACAGCATTTTAGAAGGGCTTGCTGGTGCTGGCGAAAACTTAACGAACATGATCAGAGCAACAGGTGCGGCTGTAATTCATCAAGGGCAAACTCGCTTAATTGGTGCAACCCCTGCCGAAGCCGATATAAAAAGCTTAGTAAATATTTTATGCAATCCGCAATCGGGGTTACTATACCGCGACGATCAATTTGGCTTGCTATATACCAATAACTTAGCAGCCACCGTTAAAAAACGAGTTCCGGGTGGATTAAGCCACCTCGATTTTATTACTCACATAAAAGCAGTAGCTAGTGGAGTGATTATTATACCAATTTCAAAATCTAAGCAAGATTTCTTAATTTGGTTCAGGCCAGAGCAAGTAGAGTCTGCTGTTTGGGGCGGAAGCCCTGCTACAGATAATATTTTTCCCGAAAAATATATACATGCTCCTCTTAATCCACGAAAATCTTTTGAAACGTGGAGAGAAAATGTGTCGAATAGATCTGAAGGTTGGGTACCTTACGAAGTGGAAGCCGCAACTCAATTAAGAGATTCATTGTTGGCGATGTAACACTGTTAGCTTTTCGCTAGTTAAATTAATATGTTGTAGGTGAGCCATCTTTGATAATAGCTTTAATATGGAGTTTTTTAAAGAAGAATATATATCGATAACTGTTCCAGCAGGAACTAACCAAACTCATGTGGAGTGGTGGGGTATGCCTTCTGCTGATCAGTATAAATTAGGTTGCGATAAAATTTTAGAGGCAATCAATCAAAATAATAGCACTACCATTTTGGTGAATTATTTCGATTTGGAGTCTTATTTAGATTTAGAAGTTCAGGTGTGGACTATTAATGTGTGGTTTTCGCAACTAATACACTTAGGTGTTGCAAAATTTGGAGTGCTTATACCTTCTAAAATCATGGCTCAGATGGTAATTAAATCAATATTTGCGGGTGCAAATGCTAGCGATATTGATATCAGTTACTTCGAAGCCGTAGAAGATATGCATAGTTGGGCAAATGTTGCCTCTCCCGTTAGTGAGCCTGTAGGCGCAACTGTTTCGCAAGGTTACAATAGTGGCTATGCAACTACAACCGCTGCACCAATACCTCCTCCACCTGCTCCTGCGGCAATTCCACCGCCGCCGCCGCCTGTGCAACAGAATTCTGATGGGTTTACCATGCCGAATAACCCTACTCAGGCCCCTCAGCAGGAGCAACCACAACAACCTCCTGTGCAACAGCAGCAGCCTGTTCCAAATCCGTATGCGCCGCCTAAACCACCTAATCAACCTCCACCACCGCCTTTTAACCTCAATAAATGAGAGTTAAGGAAAATCAAGGGCATAGCATCTGGCTTTGATGCACTAAAATTGAATGTTGATAAAATGAGTGAGTTAGTATCTACTTTAAGAAAATTAGCAGAACAAGACCATCTTAAAATTAAAGAGGGTTTCTACGCAGAAAAAATAATGAAGGGGGTATTAACGCTACAAGACTATAAAATTCTCATATTAGCAAATCGTATTTTCCATGGTAAAGTACATAGTCTGATTAGTCCTTTTTTT
>CAZFQW010000413.1:0-3989 GCA_964521225.1 uncultured Roseobacteraceae bacterium | reverse complement strand
ATTTAGTCGATTGAACGTTTCATGAAAGTATCTACACAAAAGCCTTTTCAGATAGTCTATTCCCTTTTCGAGCACCAATATTTAGGCGTTTTGTTCGAATCGTTTGTGGTACAGCTCGACGAGTACAACAAACTCACCTTACAGCACCAAAACATTTCCTTAACCAACGCAAATGAGTTTGCCTCGGGCTTAGATAGCATCGACTACGAGCTTATTGAGCTAATGGACTCCATGCAGCAAGATGCTGTTATCAAGAAGTTTTATAGCAAAAAAATAAAAGCATCCGATTTTTTCTTTACAGTCTACCATCAAGAAAAAGGTGATAAACCATTGCAAGAAGCAATTTACCGCTATTTAGAAGGGAAAAGAAGAGAGGTATTAAAACGCTTACCTTATAAAATGTTTTTTGAGATGGCGAACGATGGAGAGCCCACACATAAGCGAGTAGAAATAGAAAAACAGGAAGCCTCTGTATTATTCCATTTTTATAAAAACGAAGAAAATACCCACTACCTACCTACCATTAAGCACGAGGGGAAAAAGCTTCATTTTCAGTACGAAAATGCGAGTATTATTTGCGATTATCCTGCTTATCTTCTGCTAAAACAAAAGGTCTATTCGTTTCAAAAAAATGTAGATGGAAAAAAGCTTCGTCCTTTTCTTAAAAAAGGACGAATTGTAATTCCTAAAAAAATAGAAGATTCTTATTACAGAAAATTTGTATCGCAATTAGTTCAGTCGTTCGATGTGCACGCAAAAGGCTTCGATATTTACAAGGTAATCTGTAAGCCTATCCCCACCTTAAGTGTGAGCGAAATTGCTAGCGTTGTGCCTACTTTGTTTGGCAATAGCAACGAACCTGCCACAGAGCCTGAGAAAATCGTTTTCAATTTAACCTTTACTTACCAAGGGTTTACCCTAGGAATTGCCGAAAAAGAAGAGATTTCGGTGAAGGTAACCAAGGAAGATGACTATTATATTTTTCATAAAATATACCGCGAAACAGCACTGGAAAACACACTGGAAAAGCAGCTACAAGATGCTGGCTTAAACCTAATACGGGGCAAGACTTCCTTAGAAAAAACACAGGCATTCGGTTGGCTTAATAGTAACAGAGAATTACTAAAAAAATTAGGGATAGAAATACAACAATTTAATAGTAAAACCGATAAAAAATATTTTTTAGGAGAAGCTTCAATTAATCTTCAAATTACCGAAAAAAACGATTGGTTTGATATTAACGCTATTGTCTGTTTTGGCACTTATAAAATTTCGTTTGTTAACCTGAGAAAATTAATTTTATCGGGTAAAAAAGAATTTAAATTACCCAACGGAGAAATTGCTATTATCCCCGATACTTGGTTTAGTCAATATACTGAGCTTTTCCATTTCATGAAAAGCGATAAAGAGAGTCAACACTTAGAAAAACACCACCTTTCGCTTGTCAGTAATATGGCAGAAAACCATTGGGCGAACGTGAGCATGAGCGACAAAATACAGAAACTTCGCTCGTTCGATAAAATCGAAGAAAAACAGATGCCGAAAGGCTTTAAAGGCAAACTTCGGCCATACCAACAAGCAGGTTTTAATTGGCTACATTTTTTAAACGAATACCACTTTGGGGGCTGCCTAGCCGACGACATGGGGCTAGGTAAAACAGTGCAAACATTAGCAATTTTACAGGCAGAAAAGGAAAGCGAAGAACCCAAGCCCGCTACTCTGTTGGTAATGCCTACCTCCTTGTTGTATAATTGGCAAATGGAGGCAATGAAGTTTACCCCAGAGTTAAAAGTTTTGCGCTACACAGGCTCCGATAGAAATAAAGATGTAAAACGATTCGATAACTACGATTTGGTCATTACTTCTTACGGAATAATTAGGATTGATGTAGAGGTTTTAGCAGAATACTATTTTAACTATATCATTCTCGATGAGTCGCAAGTAATTAAAAACCCTTCCTCTAATATTGCCAAAGCGGTAGGCGAATTAAAGGCAAAGCGGCGCCTAATTCTAACGGGAACGCCAATCGAAAACAGCACATTAGATTTATGGTCGCAAATGAACTTTGTAAACCCCGGCTTATTGGGGAGTCAGGCGTTTTTTAAGCAGAAATATTTATATCCGATAGAAAAACTAAAAAGCGAGGAAGCAGCGCAAAAGCTCAATAACATAATTAAGCCTTTTGTAATGAGAAGGCATAAAGCGCAAGTAGCCACCGATTTGCCCGGTAAAGTAGAAAAAGTACAGTTCTGCGACATGTCTGCTGAACAAAAGGAAATTTATGAAGAAACAAAGTCGCAGTACAGGAACCTAATTTTGGAACAGATAGAAACACAAGGGATTGCCAAATCGCAGTTTTTGCTGCTACAAGGCCTAACCAAACTGCGCCAAATTGCCAACCACCCCGGACTTGCCTCCGACGATTACCAAGGCGATTCGGGTAAAATGGCAGATGTAACCTACATGCTAGAAAATGCCATTGGGAAAGATCATAAAATACTCATTTTTAGCCAGTTTGTGAAGCACCTAGGGATACTCAAAAAACACTTAGAGCAGCAGAAAATCCCCTATGCCTACCTCGATGGTTCCACCCGAAACAGGCAAGAAGAAGTAAGAAGATTCCAAGAAAACCCAAATATTCCGCTCTTTTTAATTTCTTTAAAAGCAGGTGGCTTAGGGCTTAATTTAACGGCTGCCGATTACGTATTTATTCTGGACCCTTGGTGGAACCCCGCAGTAGAATCGCAAGCAGTAGATAGAGCCTACAGAATTGGGCAAGAAAACAAAGTTTTTATTTATAAATTTATTACCCGCGGCACCGTAGAAGAAAAAATACTAGCATTGCAAGAAAGCAAAAAACAATTAGCCAACAGCCTCATCACTACCGAAGACAGTTTTGTAAAAGCACTTTCAAAAGATGATATTGAAGGGTTGTTGCTATAAACAGGGCTTCTCACAAAAAAAATGCTTCATTCCAAAAAAAAAATCACAGCGCAGCAAGGAATTATTTGGAATCTGATTGTATATGACAACTTAACACGAACAGACAGACTCGGCGCAAACAAGTTCAGGGTAGCTGTTTAAGGTAGCTGAGTAGTAACAAAAAAACACTAATAACAGTAAAAACGCACACTATCAATATGCCTGAAAACCTACGAATTATTTATATGGGAACGCCAGAGTTTGCAGTTCCCTCACTAGAAATTTTAGTGGAAAACCAATACAATGTAGTAGCGGTAATTACCGCACCCGATAAACCCGCAGGGCGAGGGCTTAAAATGCAGGAGTCTGCCGTAAAACAATCGGCCGTAAAGCATAACATTCCTGTTTTGCAGCCCACAAACTTAAAATCGCCTGAGTTTATAGAAGAACTAAAAGGCTACAAAGCCGATTTGCAGATTGTAGTAGCCTTTCGGATGTTGCCCGAAATGGTTTGGAACATGCCCCCTATGGGGACTTTCAACTTGCATGGTTCCTTGCTCCCTCAGTACCGAGGTGCAGCCCCTATTAATTGGGCAGTAATGAATGGCGAAAAGGAAACAGGAGTAACCACATTTTTCTTAAAGCATGTAATTGATACAGGCGATTTATTGCTGCAAGAAAGAGAGCCAATCCATTACGAAGATACTGCCGGTACTTTATACGCTCGCCTGATGCAAAAGGGCGCAACATTGGTGTTAAAAACAGTGCAACAAATTGAAAAGGGGCAGACACATCCAACTCCTCAGGTGATTCCCGAAAACCTTCAATCAGCCCCAAAAATATTTAAGGAAGACTGTGAAGTGAACTTTAACCAGCCAGCCGAGTCAGTTTATAATTTTGTAAGAGGATTAGCACCTTACCCCACCGCTTGGATGAAATTACAAGGAAAACGTTGCAAGCTTTTTAAAGTGAATGCCACTAAAACACTAGAAAATGCGGACGAATCGCAGGAAATTGGCACCTTACATCTGGTACCCAAAGAAGGCTTATATGTAAAAGCCGAAAGG
>CAZFQW010000412.1:0-3990 GCA_964521225.1 uncultured Roseobacteraceae bacterium | reverse complement strand
CGACGCTGATGGCGCAGGCAAACACATTACTGCTGGGGCTAAAAAAGTGGTAATCTCTGCACCTGCAAAGGGCGCAATCCCTACGGTAGTATTAGGTGTAAACGATGAAAGCTTAAACGACGAAATCACGATAGTTTCAAATGCTTCTTGCACTACTAACTGCCTTGCTCCAATGGCGAAAGTACTTGATGATACTTTCGGAATTGAAAAAGGATATATCACAACGGTTCATGCTTATACTGCCGATCAACGCTTACAGGATGCCCCTCATAAAGACTTAAGAAGAGCGCGTGCTGCTGCGTATTCTATTGTGCCTACATCAACGGGGGCTGCAAAAGCCGTTGGTTTGGTGCTTCCGCACTTAAAAGGAAAATTAGACGGAATGGCAATGCGTGTGCCTATTCCTGATGGTTCTTTAACCGATTTTACAGTAGTATTGAAAAAAGAAGCTACCGCAGAACAAATTAATGCCGCAATGAAAGCTGCTGCTGACGGGCCAATGAAAGGTATTTTAGAATATACTGAAGACCCTATTGTATCTATAGATATTGTTGGAAACTCACATTCTTGTATCTTCGATTCTCTTTCTACTTCTGCTAACGGCACTTTGGTAAAAGTAGTCGGTTGGTACGATAACGAAGCAGGTTACTCTAACCGTGCGGCAGATTTAATCGGTCGTTTATAAAAGAATTATTCGTGCTGAGTTCTGAGCGTTAAGTTAAACTCAAAATTTTGCCAATTTATAGATTTAAAAAAAGCCATCTTATTCAGATGGCTTTTACTCTTTTAGCACTTTTATTTAATCTTTATAGCCGTTGCTCCGTAGCCAAACCGCTCTCTGCGAGCGTCTTTAAAGTACTCTATATTCGGATGCCCGCTCAATTTGCGCTGCACTTCGAGGCGAAGTTTCCCTGTTCCTACGCCATGAATCACTATTAATTCGTCTACTCCTTCGGCAATGGCTTGGTCAAAAGTTCTTTCAAACGCTTCTAACTGTATTTCAAGAATAGAATCTTTCGATAAAGTTGTATGGTGTGGGGTGAGTTTTTCTATATGTAAGTCGATTTCAAGTTTGCCGCTTCGTTTGGCTTGGAAAGCTATATCACTTTTTTGAGGAGTAAAGTACTCTTTCTCCGATTTTGTGAGAATTTCCGTTTTTAATTTATTGGCATCTATCGGGGGTAAATTCTCTCCATCGAGCTGAAATAAATAGGCTTTTTGATTAATTACGGGTGCTTCGCGCTTACTTTTATGGAAAGTAGAAGCCTTCAGCTTTATCTTCTTTTCAAGAGGCGATTGGTAGTTGTACACGCCTTTATGGAAAGAGAGCGCCTGCACCACATAGGCGGGCCAATCTTCAAACTTGGCTAGCTCTAACTGCTGAATATTTTGAAAGGAGCGGGGTTCTAATATCGCCTGTTTTACCCCGTAAAAAATCCTTTCATGTGCTTCTCCGATACTGAAAGCAATGCTCATATCGGTATTATTGATAAAACACAAGTCAACAATTTTATCGTTATAGTGTACAAAGGCAAGGTAAAGTCCTTTTTGTGCTTGTACGGTTTGCCTTGCTTTTTTGTGTACCTGGTTCGCCGTTTTTTTATCATTGGGTACTTCTTGCCTAAAATAGCTTCGTTCCTCTGCATTTACCAGTACTAAATCGCTTCGCAAATAGGGTATTCTAAAACCATCTTCAATTTCCACTTCTACCTCTAGAGCATTGGGAAAGGCAGTAACTACTCCTTCTTCGTTACCACGCATACTTCGCACTTTATCGCCGATATTCATAACTAAATTTGTAATTTGTAATTCTTGATATTATAATGATATTTTGGTGTTCTGCCTTGTTCTTTATGATGTAAACAATGCTGAAACACAAAGAGATACTCTAAGTAGCAATACTTTTTACAATCTGACTTGCATTCATCAATTAATTTCCGCAAAAAATATTTCTATTCTTAGCTCAAAGTTAATAGCACATTCGTTTAAATAGCCACAAAACATTATCATGTTAGTAGATTTTCTTTTTTTTGGTGTAGTTGCAATCCTAATTGTCCCTACAATTTGTGGTTATTACGCACACACCCACGGGCGTTCTTTTTGGCTATGGTTTGCAATAGGTTGTATGTTGCCCATCGTTTCGTACATTATCCTTTTACTATTACCCGACAAAACGCATCCACTCGAAAAAGAATTAGAAGAGGTAAGAATCAAGAATAACATTTTAGGGACTAAGCCCGACTTCCCCTTTCACGAGGCGCAACTAAGACACCTCGTAAGAACTTCCCCACTCCATACCATTAACTTTGAAGTGCTTCCTTCGAATATTAGTGAGTACGACACGGTTGAACCTTTTATTAATGGTGCTCGCTTAAAAGAGCTTATAACACGGATTGAGCGACCTTTGGCACTTAAAGACGAGGCAAAAGTTTTAGCTGGAGCGTACGAGGGTTTACCAACTGAATTTGTACTACTCCCTGCTTTGCATTGGTTAGGAAAACCTCATTTATTCTACAAAGACAAAAAGAAAAATCCTGCAATTTTAGTTTGTAACGAATCGGGGATGATGGAAAACTGGGCTTTAATGGCTAAGATAGAAGTGTTCCCAAGGCATATCGTTTGGAGAAAATTCTACCAACTTCAGCGCAAAGAAAAATGGATTTATAAAGATTTAGGACCTTTTATTTTCGATAAAATGCAGTACATGGAAGCACTGCAAATGCTTCAAAAGAAAATCATTTGATAGTTTGATGATGATTTAAAAATAAAATCATATCATCACACCATCTTATTATCGTTATAATCGGATTATGGAAGATATTCATAAGATTTTGCGAAAATATTGGGGATATTCTGAATTTAGACCTCAGCAAGAAGAAATTATAAAGAGCGTACTCACAGGAAACGATACCCTTGCACTTTTGCCCACAGGCGGAGGAAAATCCATTTGTTTTCAGGTTCCTGCCTTGGCAAAAGCGGGCATTTGCTTGGTAGTATCTCCCTTGGTTGCTTTAATGAAAGACCAAGTACAGCAATTACAAAAAAGAGGGATAAATGCTTACGAAATCCATAGCGGAATGAGTTATAAGCAAATTGATATTCTTTTAAATAATTGTATTTATGGAAAAATAAAATTCTTGTATGTTTCGCCAGAACGACTGAAAACAGAGATTTTACAAGAACGAGTAAAGCAAATGAATATCAACCTTTTGGCAATAGATGAAGCGCATTGTATATCGCAATGGGGTTACGATTTCAGGCCTGCTTACTTAGAAATAAAAAATTTTAGAGAATTACTTCCCGAAATCCCTTGCATTGCCCTCACTGCCACCGCTACGCAAAAGGTAAAAGAGGATATTCAGGAACAATTATCTTTCATAAAGAGAAACGAGTTTCGTAAAAGTTTTGCCCGTCTTAACCTTTCCTACTCTTGTTTCTTAGAAGACAATAAAGACCAACGGCTCTTGAAAATCTTAACAAATGTACCGGGCAGTGCGGTGGTCTATGTGCGAAGCAGAAATAGAACCCAACAGATTAGTCAGTTTTTACAGCAAAGAAATATAAGTGCCTCGTTTTATCATGCGGGGCTTCCGCCTAAAGAACGTGCTTACCGCCAAGATATGTGGATAGAGGGTAAACTACGGGTAATGGTAGCCACCAATGCTTTTGGAATGGGGATAGATAAACCTGATGTTAGGGTAGTGGTTCACATGGATTTGCCCGACTCCCTCGAAGCTTACTACCAAGAAGCCGGTAGAGCGGGTCGAGACGAACAAAAAGCCTTCGCCACTGTCCTTTTTAATAAAGAAGATACTGAGCGGATTTCTGAAAATGTGGAAGCTAGTTTCCCTGAAATCAGCTTTTTACAGAACATATACCAACGACTTGCCAACTACTTTAATCTTGCTGTGGGTAGTGGCGAGTTAGCCACTTTCGATTTCGATTTAGAGCATTTTGCAAAAACGTACCAGCTTCCTCTTAGGCAAACTT
>CAZFQW010000411.1:0-3998 GCA_964521225.1 uncultured Roseobacteraceae bacterium | reverse complement strand
CCCTTAGCGTTTGTCCGTTGCCAAACTCCAAGTAATAGCTCACAATGTTAGCCCCTGAAATTTGTATAGCAGAGGCATCGAAGCTAACCCCATTTAAAGGATTGCAGGCATCTAGTTTTGGCCCAGGGGTAGAGGCATCAGCACCGTTAGTAAGTAAAGTCTCCCAATTGGGTGCGCCATATTGGGGTAAAGTAACGGTGCCTACAAGGATTTCTTGGCAGGTGATATCGCCATCGGCATCGCCCGCATCGCATTTTGTGAAAGGATTTGCGGGGTCGCAAGAGGCTCTTACGGTGATTGACCAGTTAATCAGGCGTTCAGCAGCGGGTACAATAACGGGGTTGGCATCAGTGAGCGAAGAGCCAGCATCAAGAGGCACATTGGTACCGTCGTCGTCGTAAGTAAAACTCCACTCTAGCGCAAACGGATTAGGGGGAGAGGTAGGGAATGCCGTGGCATCTCTATCTCTTGCAGGAACCAATGATAAATCGTTAAAGAAAATCTTATCGGGCTGGCAGGCATCGAAGAAAAACGCTGCGTCGGCTTTTGGGAGTTTGATGTTGGAAAAATGTTGTGCGGGGTCTTTATCTTCTACACACTCAAAACAGCCGTTGTGGTAGTACCACATATTAGCAGAAACCGGGTTAGGGTCTGAATACGCATAAGTGAAAAAGCCGTTTTGGTCCATAATGTCTTCCTCTGCCAAATAATTATAGAAATACTCTGGTGCGGGGAAGGGAGAGGCACCAATGGCATCGTTGTCGTCAATATTTATTCTAGGGTAAGTTACTTGCTCTCCATTACAAATCACTTTAGGTAGAGCTTCAAAATCAATGTTATCGGGCTGTAGCCCTACCCAAATGTAATCGGGCTTTTCTTCTACCACAGTACCACAGGCATTGGTGAGGGTTAAACGGACGGTGTAGCGGCCTTCATCGGTCAAAACAATGTCGGTAGGGTCTGCCATAGTGCTTGTGGCAACCGTGGTTCCTCCTTCAATAAACTCCCACAAGTAAGTAGTGGCAGTACCTGCCCCCACGCCGTTGCTTTGGTTGTAAAGCTGTGGGATGTAGGTAAGTCCGGCAGCAGGATTTACACAACCACCTACCACTAAACCAAAGGCTTCGGCATTGGTGGGGATACAACGGTTGGGCGGAAGAAAGGAAAAGTCGGCTTCGAGCGGTTCAATCGTAATGTATTGGTCAAAAACAATTTCATCGGTACAACCGCCGGCATTGCTCGCTATTAAACGTACACCAAAAATCCCATAGTTGGTAAAGGCAAAGGTCGGGTTTATGCCGTTTGCAGTGCCAATGGCGTTGCCATTGATATCGGTGAATGTCCATGCGTAGTCAACAGCATTTACAGAAGTAGAGGCATCGAAGGTAACATTGTGGGGAATTGTACACGAAAATGTAGAGTTGGCCGTAAAATTTGCAGTAACTTCTGAAAATACTTGAATTGCCTGCCGGCTTGAAGTACTCTCGCAACTAGGCGGTATGTTGGCATCTTGTACATGAAGCTCAACTTCAAAATTGGTGTCAGGGTCGGGGAAATCGTAGTTAAGCGTAGTTACATTGTCGCCTGCGGTTCCGTCTCTAATAATTTCTTCAATCAGAATGCCGCCATCATCGAAAATGCGCCAAGTAGCTATTTGTTGGTTATTAGGAAGATTGGCCGTAGTATTTCGGAATTGAGAACGCAAAGGGGCACAACCCGAAGCATTGTTGATGGTAAAGGTTGCATTAATTTGTTCTATGCGAATATTTTGTGTCATCCTCGTTTGGTAACAACCATTCTGCTCTGCTTCAAACGATACCGTTTTTGTACCGGGCGTATCCCAAGTAATTTCATATTCTTCTGTTCCTGTATTTACTGCACTAGAGGCACCATCAAAATCCCAGACGATGCTTAAAGGGGCTTCTGGCGGTGCCGGTAAACTAGTAGCTCTTACCGTAACAGTATGCGGTGTTGTACACGAAAAATCATCACCAACCAATTGAATGCCGACATTAAAAGAATTGGAGATACTGATTTGTTCGCTTGGAGGGGCATTGTACGAAGCCCTACATCCTTGCGCATCGGTTACAATTAGAGAGGGAGTGAAATCGCCTTGTGCGGTGTAGTTGTGCGTGTAAATATTGGCGTTTGTGTTGGCAGAATTTCCATCGCCAAACTCCCAATCGTAGGCTGCATAGCCGGCAGGGGCCGTAAACTCCACGGTATGCACTCCGCCAACCAAACAGCCTTCCCTCGGATTAGCTATAAAAATAGGTTCGGGGACAGATTGTACAGTTACTGTAGCCGTATGCGTACTAATTACGGCATCGGTAGTCGCATTGGTTACCCTTAAAGTAATTGTGTAAGTCTCAGTAAAGTCGGGGTCGCTGTCAGGTAAGGTAAATATTCGAGAAGCTGTACCGATTGTAGCATAATTAGCGCGAACCGTTGAGTTTCCATCTCCAAAATCCCACTGATATTCTCTGTTTGCTCCTTCATCATTTGCTCGGAATGTAACATTTAAAGGAGCACAGCCTGTAATCGAAGTCCCAGTAGGGTTTCCGTCCTCTAAAATCTGAATCTGCCCAAAAACCAAGTTAGATAATGTCAGGAATAGAAATAAAGCAAGAAGTTTGCAAAAGGAAGTTGTAATTATTTTTTTCATAGATAAACCCATGATGATTTAAAATCGTAGATGTAGTCGTGTGATTTGATATTGCAGTATCTTTTATTGATGTAACGTTGCAAAATCAATTTCATTAATAATATGGATAAAAAATACTGCGTTAAAATTGCACGAATGCATCTTAGAGTAAAGATAATAGGCAACAATTCAGAATACGGAATATCTGACATGAAGTTGAAAGTATTTTAAGATTTGATTGTTAGTTGAAACAAAAGTTACCTTGTTCAAAAAGCGATAAAAAACACTTTTGAATTTATCTTTGGAAATCGGAACAAAGTGAAACCGCTTTACAAAACTACCCTTAAAAAAGTATGATAAATCGATACTATTTCCTCGTCAGCCTTCTTCCCCTTTTTCTTTTTACCTCTACAAGAACCTTTAGTCAGAATACAGTAGTTACCTATGCGGGAAATCCCCAAGTGCAACGTTTCAACGAAGTCCATGAGCTTTCCGATGGAACGCTGGTAGTAGTGGGCGAGCAAGAAGGTAGAAATTTTGATTGGATTCCTATTGCGCCCCGACTGATTCTTCCCCCCAATGCCCCCGCCGAAAACATTGACAATGAAGGCTACAATGGCGCACCGCCTGTAGTTGGCTTTATCTTACACCTCAGCGAAGATTTACAAACAGTGCTTAACTTCATCCAATTTTCCGAAAATGCGGTAGAGTCTGTTACCCACATTCGTACCGATGCGCATCCTTTTGGCGCTACGGGAAATCTTTATATCTCAGGAAGAAGTACAAGCATCCGCCGGAATGCTTTGGGAGAAGCCCTCGATGGAACCGGAGTAGTAACCACCGACCCCGACGATTACGTGCCTACACAAGGGTACTACATTGCAAAACTCGATAATAACTTCTTAAATGGAGTACCCAACCGATTAGATTGGGCATGGAATGTTCGTGCTACGGGCGACCACCGAGACCGCCAACCTTGGGATGTGGGCAGCGATGGAAAAGTAGTTTATGCCGAAGGGACACCCGATGGCAATGGCTATGCTGCCGTTCGCCGTCTTCGCGCTGATGGCTTGGGCAATGATTTGGTGGAAAACTGGCGCTATCATATTGGGCGTTACAAAGCTGACGGACAAGCTGTACAAGGTGCCTGGACTCCCGCTTTTTCTAACAATGCGGTCATCCCCGAAGAAAGTGCGTTGCTTTACACTGCCGATACACGTTGTTCGCTGCGCTCGTGGTCTTTAGCCGAATACAACGAAGATCAAGGCGATGAGGCAGGAAACAGCCGATTAGGTGCTTGGCCAATGGATACCTTCTACGCTGGCCCTTGCGATATTACCAATCCGGCCACCAC
>CAZFQW010000410.1:0-4002 GCA_964521225.1 uncultured Roseobacteraceae bacterium | reverse complement strand
TATTTTTTTGGAGGTGATTAAACCTTTGTTCGGATTGGGTATCATAGAACTAAAATTTCGTAATCATTAAAAAGTATTTCAACCATGGAAAAATTAAAAAAGTATTTGAATCAAGCTTTAGCTGCATTTTCCTTGCTTTTGTTACTTACTGTGAGTGTAAGCGCACAAGGTTTTAAAGAAAATCGCAGAGCAACAAGGCAAGCAATAAAGGACTATTTTGGCGCAAACGTATTACCCGTCTTACAAGAAAAAAGACAGGCTTTAGATAAGGAGCTTTCAGCAGAAGATAAAGTGCTGTTGGAGTCAATACGCCAAGAGGCAAAGCAAAAAAGAGAAGCGGCTAGTGTGTTAAAAAAAGAAATTGGTGAATCGCTGAAAAACGAAGTGCCTCTTACCGATGAGCAAAAAATAAAGTTTGCCGATATGCATTTTGAAAAAGAATCTATCCACAAAAAAGTTAAGCCAATTGCCGAACGAAACGAAGAAGCACTTAGAGGGATACTCGCATCTCTGAAATCTGAAAGTGAGCAGTGGAGAAAAGACATAGAAGAGATTGAATCTGCAAGTGGATTAGATGAAAAACCAGGTTTTGAAAGGGGTAAAAGAAACAGACCTGAGGGCGATAAAAATAGAGAAGGAGGAAGAAAAGAGGCAAGAGGGCCAAGAGGACAAAAACACAGGATAAATCAGCTAAAAGCACTCACAAGCCCTGTAGGGTTCTTATTGTGGGATGGTAGCTTGGTAGAAGCAGAAGATATAGAAAAGAATGAAATTGCCGGGGTAATGGCTTATCCTAATCCTGCAAATAGTACCTCTAGCAATATTTCATTTTCAATTGTTAAAGAAGGAAACGTGAATGTGGTAATAATTGATAGTAATGGCGAGAAAGTGAAAACGCTAATTAATAAAACCTTGCAAAAAGGAGAGCATACGATTGAATTACCCACTGCAGACTTAGAGGATGGTGTTTATTTCTACAACATTACAACAGAAAAAGGTACTGTTACTAAAAGGTTTGTAGTAAGAAAATAAATAGGTTTAGTTTTTTTTAGGTAAAGAGCCACTTTTTTAAGTGGCTTTTTTTATTCTCTATTTAAATCGTGAACTGGGTTTTTCATAGCCGCTCTTATAGTATGGTAGCTTACTGTAATTAATGTAATAAATAATACAATTAATCCGCTGCTAAGAAAGGGAACGTAAGAAAGTTCGATACGAAACGGAAAACGTTCTAGCCATATATTCAGCATGAAATAAGAGAATGGCCAGGCAATTAATAAGGAGATACCCACCAAAGAAATAAACTCATTAGAAAGTAAAAATACAATAGAAGTATTAGTGGTGCCTATTGCTTTTCTTATCGCTATTTCTTTTCGTTTTTGTTCAACTATGAAAGAGGATAGACCAAATAAGCCCAAGCAGGCGATAAAAATGGCAACCAAAGAAAAATTAGCTGAAATTACTCCTAATTTCAATTCACTGAGGTAGAGTTTACTAAGTCTTTTATTCAGGAAGAAATATTCGAAGATTCTATTGGGAATAAACTTTTTCCAAACTGATTCTATATATCCAAGTGTTTCTGCATAGTCTTTTCCATCTATTCTTATGGCTATATATTTATAGTAACTAATTTTTGCACCTTGCATGTTTGCTAAGTCAATTACAAAGGGTGTAACTTCTTCTCTGAGCGATTCAAAATTGAAGTTTTCGACAACACCAATTACTTTTTCGTTGCCGTAAGATGTTCTAAGAGGCTTCCCAATGGCATTTTCCGCAGTTCCCCATTCCATAAACCTTACAAGCTCTTGATTTACGATTACAGCGCCCGCTTCATCTAAACTATCTTTGTGAAATTCTCTACCCACTAAAAGTTGGATGTCAAAAGTTTTAATAAAATCATACCCTACTACTAAAGAGGGTAAGAAAATTATTTCGTCATCTCCTTCTTTATTTTTGGGTGTGAAATCGTGTGTTTGATGGTTTAATCCTAAGATTTCTTCTGTAACAGTAACCGATTTAATATTTGGCCCTTTAAGCAACTTCTCTTTCATATCTTCATACTTTAACCTTACAGAAGTATTGGGCATGGGAATAATAATGATTTTATCTTTTTCAAACCCCGTTTCGGCATTTCGCATATACTCTACTTGGCTAAAGCTAACCATGGTACTTATCAGTAAATAGATAGTGATACAGAACTGAAGGATTACCAATATGCTTCTAAAATTACTGCTTTTCATACCCGAAATAGGCTCACCATTTATTACTTCGGCAGGTAAAAATTTAGATAGATAGTAAGAAGGGTAAATACTTGAAAGGAAACCTACAATTAAACCCGACCCAAATAAAGAGGTAACTAGTGTTGTTTTATCCACTTTATTGTAGGTTAAATCGCGATTGGTCAAGTCAGCTACATAAGGCAAAAAAACTTCAATGAGCACAAAGGCAGATACGATACCAATAGCACTTATAAACAGCGACTCAACCAGAAACTGTTGCACTAATTCGGACTTATCGGCGCCAATCGCTTTCCTAATGCCAATCTCTTTTGCACGCATAGAATAACGAGCGGTTGATAGGTTTGTGAAATTAATAATAGTGATTATCAGAATTAAAGAGGCTATTATCCCAAAACTAATAATATGTGTTTGTTCGCCATTTTCGCTAATTTCATAGTCAAGGTGAGAGTACAAGTGAATATCTGTAAGAGGCTGTAGATAGATATTTACGTGTCTTGCTAATTTTGGGGGGAAATACTTTTCGATGACAAGAGGGAAAAGCACATTAAGATTGTTGGGGTTAGTATCTTCTTTTAGAACAAGATAGGTCCAACACGGATTCCAAACCCACGAGGTGTACATCATAGGGTGGATAAAACTATCTACCGAAGAAAGAGAGGCTATGAAATCGAAGTCGAAGTGGGAAGCATAGTCTTTCTTGTTTAAAATACCTTTAACAGTTAGCGGAATCGACTCTTCGTAGTAAATCACTTTACCGATAGGGTTATCTTCCCCAAAATACTTTTGTGCCATTTCGTATGAAATTACTACGGAGTTTGGATGTTTCAAAGCCTCTTTTGGGTTGCCCATTATCAATGGGTAATCGAACACTTGAAAGAAGGTGCTATCGGTGAAATAAAATTTATGTTCGTTGTCTCTTTTTTCGTTGTACGAAATAGAATGAGAAAAGAGCTGGAAGTTGAATATCCTTACAGCGTTTTCAATTTGTTCTGGAAATTCTTCTAGGGCGGTGGGGGCAAACAAAAAAGGCAAACTGGCGGACTCTTCGCCAACGCCATTTTGTTCAATTTTTTCTATAACGCGATAAATTCTGTCGGCTTTAGTGTGTACTCGGTCGTAGCTGAGTTCATATTGAATTATGATGAATAAGAGCGTGAAAAAGGAGATTCCTACTGCCAATCCTACGATATTGAGTATTGAATAAACCCAATGTTTGTATAAGTTTCTGAGCGCTATGGTAAAGTAGTTTTTTAACATACCTTTTTAAGTTACAAGATACTCATAGAGTAATCCTAACTTCTAGGAATTTGTGTGATATTTTCGCTCACGATTTGCCCATCAAATAAATTGATAATTCTATTGCTATAATCGGCAGCAGCAGAGGAGTGAGTTACAATAATTACGGTAGTACCTGCTTCGTTTAATTGCACTAACATTTCCATTACTTCTTGTCCTCTTACAGAGTCGAGGTTTCCTGTGGGCTCATCTGCCAAAATTAATTTGGGTTTGGTAACTACGGCTCTTGCTACTGCAACACGTTGTTGCTGCCCCCCGGAAATTTGCTGTGGGAAGTAGTTGCGTTTATGTGCTATTTGCAAGCGCTCCATCACTCTATTCACCATCTTCATTCGATGGCTTGCCGGAACTCTTTGGTAAATAAGGGGGAGTTCAATATTTTCAAAAATGGTTAGTTCATCAATTAAATTGAAATTCTGAAATACAAAACCTATTTGTTCTCTTCGCAATTGTGCCCTCCGTTTCGAGG
>CAZFQW010000409.1:0-4006 GCA_964521225.1 uncultured Roseobacteraceae bacterium | reverse complement strand
ATCAATATTTCTTTATTGATTGATTGTACAGTCTCGAAGTGAGGAGGGGCAACGGCTTTGCAATCAATCAATAAAGAAATATTGATGGTGGCAAGTGCGAACCGAATCGGGTACATCAATATACAAACAAGAGATTGGCTATGGCCTCTCCAAAACTAAAAATGCATAGTAATTTAGAAAGAAGGAGCTATCGTACACAAATGCCGCTCATTCCCACTATTTATATATCAATTTAATAAAGCGTAATAGCTTAATCTTTTAAACTAATTTTCTAAAAAAATGAAAAAAATCGTTCAATCTATTCTATTCGTAAGTTTTGCAATATTAGGATTACAATATTGCCAAAACCCCAGTGAAGACAGCACTTCCGCAGTAGTAAATCCTCCTTTTAAAGGAGTAGATGTTAGCTATCAGCTTTTTGAGTTGGAGGCTACCGCAGGAAAAACAATTAAATTAGAAAATGGCACTAGCATCGTAATTCCCGCAGATATATTCGTAGATAAAGAAGAAAATCCTATCCGTGGAAAAGTATTTTTAAAGTACAGAGAGTTCCACAATGCGGCACAAATTATTGCCAGCGGAATCACTATGAAATACGATAGTGCAGGCACTAACCACTTTGAAACTGCCGGTATGTTCGAGCTGCAGGGTTATACTAAAATGCCTGACCGTGCACAAATAATTCCTACGCAATCGGATAATGAAAAGCCTGTATTTATTGCCGAAGGTAAAAGCATTGAGGTAAACATGGCTTCCTTCGCCGAAGACGATAATTATAATTTCTACTATTTAGATAATAACACCAGAAATTGGGTGTACAAAGGTTATTCTTCCGCCTCAAAAAATGCTGAAAAAATAGCTTTGCTCGATGAACTTGCACCAGTACCAACGAAACCTATTCCACCTAAAAATGCCACAAGCGATATGCAAGTATTCGACCTGCAATTAAACCCCAACAAATATCCCGATTTCTCGTCGCTTCAAAGTGTGCTATGGCAATATGTTGGCGATGATGCCAATAGCCCCTACAAAGCAGGCAACGAATGGATGTTTCAATCGGAAAAGAAGAACCTCTCAATTAACCCTTCCGACGAAGCAGAGGGGCAATACACGATTAGTTTCACCGCAAACGGGCAGTTGGTAAATCTTGAAGCTGTTCCTGTTTTTAGTGGTGTGAAAAATCAAAAAAAGGCACTAAGAAAATTCGAGAAAAAAATGGAGGATTATGAAAAAGCACTCCAAAAAAGACGAGAAGAAGAAGCTAGGAGAATGGCAGAAGCTAACCTCATTCGTTCTTTCAAAATCAATAACTTTGGTATTTATAACCACGACAGGTTATGGGGTGCTCAGAGTGCTATTACATTTGCTGCTACTTTTAAAGCTGGGGAAGAAAACCTAGAACAAGCTACCGTATTTTTAATTCCTGGAGATGGAAGAGGCTTAATCGAGTACAAAAACTACGACTGGAAACAGTTTAGATATGACCCAAAAGAAAAAAATCGCTTACTCGCAGTTTTAACGAACAACCAAGTAGCTACTTTTTCTTCAGAACAGTTTGAGCAATTAGATATTAAAGCAGGCAGTGATTATACGTTCCAATTGAATATTGAAAACGAGGTTACTTCTCTAAAAAATGTATCTGATATTTTAGCAAAACTCTAAGGAAACCTATAAACAGAGAGCATAGAACTGTAATTTTATCCTAATCGGTTCTATGCTTTCAATATTATCATTTTCCTCTCAAAACTTAATAAAGTTTGTTTTTGAATACCGATTGTATAATTTTAAGTACCTCTCTTTTAAGCGATTAATTTCACTATTTTATAAAGAGCAGTGATAACAAATAAAACTTGGTTTATATTTGTGCAACATAAACTTTTTAACCCAAAACTATTTAAATGGCAAAAAGAGACGACTTCCAACATAGAGTCAATCATAGAATTAGAGCTAGAGAAATCCGTGTAGTTGGAGAAAACATCGAGTCAGGTATCTATTCGCGCGAAGAAGCGCTAAAAATGGCACAGCAGCAAGGTCTGGATTTGGTAGAAATTTCCCCAAATGCCAAGCCTCCTGTATGCAAAGTTATCGACTATTCTAAGTTTAAGTACGACCAAAAGAAACGCCAGAAAGAACTAAAGGCAAAGCAATCGAAAACAGTTCTTAAGGAAATCCGCTTTGGTCCTAATACCGATTCGCATGATTTTGACTTTAAAAAGAAGCATGCTATTAAGTTTTTAGAAGAAGGGAATAAAGTAAAAGCTTATGTTCATTTCTTTGGTAGAACAATTGTTTATAAAGACAGAGGTAGAACATTATTAGAACAATTTGCTATCGACTTAGAAGAATACGCAAAACCGGAGCAACCCATTAAAATGGAAGGCAGAAGAATGATTCTAATGCTAGTTCCTATCAATTAAAGGTGTAAAGTAGCGTTAAATAAGCTATCTGTAGTATCAAAATACGAAAGCCACTATTAATAGTGGCTTTTTTCTTTTTTTACTTTGCGATAAAAGCAACAAACTACTAACTTTGCACCTCTAAAATTTTGAACTCACGCTATTTAACGCAAAAATATAATTAAGAGATGCCAAAGGTTAAAACAAATTCAGGAGCTAAGAAGCGATTTAAGCTAACTGCTTCTGGCAAAATCAAAAGAAAACACGCTTTCAAAAGCCACATTCTTACTAAAAAAGAAACTAAACAGAAACGTAACCTTACTCAAATGGGGTTAGTTCATAAGAGCGATATGCCTCGTATTAAGGATTTGCTCAACATCTGAATTAGTATATTCAATTTTTCAATCAATTAAATATAATTAGAGATGCCGAGATCAGTAAATTCCGTCGCTTCAAGAACCCGAAGAAAGAAGGTGATGAAACTCGCGAAAGGTTATTGGGGACGTAGAAAAAACGTTTGGACGGTTGCTAAAAATGCGGTAGAGAAAGGTCTTGTTTATGCTTACCGTGATCGTAAGCAGAAAAAAAGAGCTTTCCGTGGTCTTTGGATTCAAAGAATCAACGCCGCTGCCAGACTGCACGGGCTTTCTTACTCGCAATTTATGGGTAAGGTAAGCAAGGCAGGTGTCTCGCTAAATCGTAAAGTTTTGGCAGATCTGGCCATGAACCACCCCGAAGCTTTCAAAGCGGTGGTTGACAAGGTAAACTAGTTTACCTTCAAAGGAAAAAATTAAAGGGAGTCTGTTGACCCCCTTTTTTTATGCTTTTTGCTGCGTTTGCTTAAGCCAAGAAAAACAAAAATATCAAAGGAAAAGCAGCCCCAATAAGTGCCATCCACCAGCCTCGTTTCTTAAAAGAGAATTTCCCTGAGGCAATAAACATCCCTGAGAGGGCAATGGCAATCATCGCCACCCCAAAAATATCTGAATACCAAATCCAAGCGGGGTTGGTAGTTTGGTGTAAGTCGGCCATTTCGGCCAAGCCATATCTTCTCCCAAAAAAATCGAGCTGTCCTTCGCCTGTTGCTAAACTTACTTCAGCCATCGCATCTTCAAAATAAATACGTAGCTTTTCGTCTTGGACTATAAACCTACGATACTCATTCCCAATCTTTACTTGTGGTGCTATAGACTTTACAATATCATTGTTATACTCCTCTACTCCCTGCGGAAGTTGCAAAGTAAGTGGCTCCGAGGTCATGGTGTATTGTCGGGAATTGAACGACCTCCTGTGGTTTAACGCAATTCCTGAAATTGAAAAAGCAAGGATTAGCCCCACAAAAACATAGGCAATATCTCTGTGGTATTTCCGACAAAAGTTTTTGAATTTAATACTCATTTTTATTTAGAATTAATATAGATAATAATGTAAATATAATTTCAGCCTACAAATCTGCAAACTTTACACTATTAAAGTCGAGTTTTTAAAAATCGTTTTTAACAAAAAAACTCAATTGCAACCTATGAAATATCCTTTTTACCTTTTGCATACTATATGCTAATTGCCCAAGCCTCCCCTCTTCTTCTAAAAAAGAAATAACCAAATTATAA
>CAZFQW010000408.1:0-4031 GCA_964521225.1 uncultured Roseobacteraceae bacterium | reverse complement strand
TCCTTGCTACGCTGTGGAATTTTTGGAATGACGTGTTTTTTATGAAAAAGCCCTGTTTCAAGGGTTTTAAACGTTAGAAGAGATATTTTAAAGGTAAATGAGTATCTTAGGTGAACGGTTACATATCAGTTCACCCAATACAAAAAACCTATGAAACAAAAAGCACTTTTTTTAATTGGAACCACAGTTGCTCTAGCTGCATTTTCTATCAGTTCCACTTTTAAAACCCCAGAAGAATTTTCTCAAGGAACCATACAAATAGGAGTGGTAGTAGAAGACCTCGACACCTCCTTAAAATTCTACAAAGAAGTATTAGGGCTAACGGAAACAGGAGGATTCAATGTAACCTCAGAAGTGAGTAAAAGCACAGGACTCACCAACGGAATCCCCCTTAACGTAAAAGTGCTAAAGCTGAAAGATGAACCCGACGCTACTGAGTGGAAACTCATGAGTTTTGGTAAAAAAGCCCGCCACAAGCAACAGAAATTTATTGACGACGACACGGGAATGCAATATATAACAATGTTGGTAACTTCTATAAAGCCATTTGTTGAACGCTTGAATGCAAACAACATTGCAATGCTAGGCGAAACCCCCGTGAAACTTCCCGACGGTAGAATGTTTATTTTGGTACAAGACCCCGATGGGATTTTTATAGAAATTATAGGGGGAGAGTAATTGTTGATGAGTAAATGTTGAGCAAAATTAGAATTATCAAGCCCATCGGCTATGATCAATTACTGAGATTGATACACATCCGAATAAAGAAAACGATTTACCCAAACAATAGATTGCCATTTCTCTATGATAACACATTTGCTCTCTAAACGGGGCACAATAGTATTGTTCCTAAGTGCTTTGAAATTTCGTACTTGCCATAACAGAGAAATGTTGGCGAGCAGCAAAGGATGTAAAAAAATAGCTTTAATATCAACAACTGTGTTACTTTCCGAATAGGGTACGCACAGGTGTACTCCAAAAAGCAAACGAGATACAGATTTACTCAATTGAATCGTACATAGGCTTGATGTTCAATTGCGTGTAGGAGGCTAACAAAGTATTGTAATGTGCAGGGAAATATAAAACCTTACATTGGAGCAATAGCTACTACCAAGCTTTTTAGTTTTTAATAAAAATGTTGATAATGTTATGCTGCCATTTCTTTTTTTTCAAACCGAAATTCCTCAGCCGGAAGAGGTAGTTGCACCTGAAATACTAATACTTACAGCTATTTTTTTGGTAAGCGTATTTACAGGATTCTTTGTATGGCTTTTAATTTTGCGCATTTCTTTTTTTAAAAAAGCAGTGGAAACACAAGGTAAAATTATCGGCTTATTAAACGCAACCCATAAAGGGGCGGTAAGTGCCAATATCCCGTATGTGGGTAAAATTGAATCGAAAAACTCAGAAGCGGCTGGCTATTTACTAAGTATAGAGTACGAAACCAAAGAATATGTGTACCAAACAAAAAGTAAAAAAACGTATTCAAATTATAGTAAAGGCAATATCATTCCCGTTTTTTACAACCCCGAAAACCCTGAAGATTGTTCTGTAGGGGGTATTTACGAGGTAAATCCTAAGCTTGCCTACGGAATTATTTCTATCGGAGGTATCATTATCATCAGCCTTTTAGTAATCTTAATACTAGTATAATTGATGTGTTGGCATAGGTTAAAATCTTTAATAAAATGGGGAGAACGTTTTTTTCTTTTTTAGCTCCAAAAAAATGTTCGATTTTTTTAAAATATCATCTATATTTTTTCGCTGTTTCAAATAAAATAGATTTAATCTCATTCTTGAGCGATTCGGGCTTTAATACCGATACCCCCGCACCAAATCCCAAAATCCAGCTTTTGATTTCAAAGTTGTTCACCACGCTAATGGAAATATGAGATTCTTTTTCATTTTCAAAAACTACTTTCTGAGTATGGTGTATGGGCGATGCCTTCACGTAATTGGCAGTAAGGCTATCGAATGATAATAAAATTTCTTGTGGCTCTTCATTTTTAGAAGTTACCCCATAGCAATGTTTAAAGAATTGGTCGGGTTCAAAATGAACCATGTTTGCCGTAAGGTAAATCTCATCGAGCACCTCAATAGAATTAACCCTATCAATACCAAAAGTTCTCATCTCTTTTCGCTCCTCTGCATAGCCTATTACATACCACAGATTTTTAAATTCTTTCAGTAAATAAGGATGCAAAGTGTATTCGCTCGCCTCTTCTTTATTAAACTTCTGATAGCTGATTTTAATGACCTGTTTAGATGAAATAACTTTGATAAGGGCACTCAAAATTTCGTTTCCTTTCACATAATGCGATTTATCAATTTGTATAAAACTTTGCACGTTCAGCGAGTCTCTGTTGAAATTTCTAGTGATTTCAAGCCCATCTAGCACTTTATCTACCGCATCAGAGAATTCAGAAAAAATGGGGAGTACTTTAAACTCTTCCAAGAAAGTTTCTACGAACTGCAGCGCATTCATGTGCTCTTCTGAAAGATTAACCGAGAGTAACTGAAAACTTGGGTCAGTATAGTAGTATCCTCTAGTAGTCGCATGATACTTAATGGGGGCATCAAACTCTAATCGCATAGCACCCAAATCTTTTTCAACGGTTGATGCCGAACGCACCCCAAACTTGTTTTCTAAACTGTCTAAAATTTCTGATTTTGTAGGATACTTATGCTGCTTGTTACGCAACATTTGGTCGATATGTAAATAGCGAAAAAAAGCGAGCTTGCTAATGGGCATAAGTGAAAAGGGTTTATTAAAGTCCTAAACTTTCAGTTAGAAATAAAAAAGGGAGTTGACCATCCAATCTAATATTTTTTTTTGAGCTGATAAATTTATTTTACCTTGAATCAAGTAATTGGGTAGCTACTGATAACTAAAATTCTTCTGAAAGCTTATTCAATGTATTCGACTATTAAATACTTCATAAAATGAAATTAAGGAACCAACCGTTTTTTTTTCTATGCTTTTTATTATTACATTTTTCTTTGAGCGGATGTAATAAAACTACTGACTCAAAAAGCGATAAAAAGCTTGAAACTCGTTATTATGCACCTAAATACGCCCAAAATTTCAGTGTAGTATCAGCAGGAGAGAAACAGTTGCATCTGAAAATTTTCACCGCTACCGATACGCTTATTTATTTTCTTAATGCTGGTGTAGCATCTACAAAAGAAAGAGACAACAACCTAATTACTATTCCTATAAAAAAGGGAGTATTTTTCTCTACTACTCATTTATCTTACCTCCATAAGTTGCAGGCATTATCGGTGGTAAATGGTTTTTCAAAGCTCGATTTTATTAGTATAGATACTGTAAAAGAGCAACTTTTAAATCAAAATATAACGGAGGTAGGAGAGGAGTTTTCTTTTAATAACGAAGTGCTAACCGTATTAGAGACCGACGTGATTGTCTCTTCTGGTTTTAGCGAAAACAGCCCTATAATAGCAACGCCAGTACTCCCGATAGTAGAGTGGAAGGAGTCGCATCCTTTAGGTAGGGCCGAATGGATAGTTGTTTTTGGTTTGCTTACAGGCAAGTTCGAGGAAAGTATAGTGCAATTTCAAGAAATTGAGCGAAAGTACAATGCCCTTAAAAAGCTACTCGCAAGCGATACTACAAACATGCCAACTGCTCTGGTTGGGTTTCCGTACCAAGGGCAGTGGTATGCCCCCGGAGGCGATAGCTTTATGAGCGTGTTTTTAAAAGATGCAAGGGTGAATTATCCTTGGAGGGATATTCGGAAAAGTGGAAGTGTGGTAATTAGTTTTGAAGAGGTTTATAACATTGGAATTAACGCTCCATATTGGATTATTGCGGGGCAAGTACCTTCACTTAGCACAGTGTTATCAACAGACGAGCGATTTAGAGATTTTGAGGCTTTTCAACAAAAAAGGGTATTCAACAACGATAAAGTTGTAAATACCAAAGGTTGGAATGCCTATTACGAAACATCAGTTCTATTTCCTCATGAGGTATTAGCCGATTTTATTCAGATTTTTCACCCAGAATTTTTTCC
>CAZFQW010000407.1:0-4049 GCA_964521225.1 uncultured Roseobacteraceae bacterium | reverse complement strand
GCTTTCTTTCAAGGAGAGATGATAGAATACCTCTGCCGAAGAAACAAAGCCTTTTTCTTTGCCAACAAAACAGAACGCTTGCTTTGCAAAAGGCTTGTTAAATCGGTTTAAATCGAAGAGTGCTTTTATCGATTCGTAAAAGGAGGAGCTATCATTTTTAATATTTCCTTCCTTTATAATTTCTTCCCAATAAGGCGTAATCACATTTAAGAAAATATTCTCTTTGCTCGCCATTAAATTGGTTAACGCCTCATTGTTTTCGGTCTTTTCTATTTTGAATGCATTTAACCACACCGGAACTTCCATTTGTGCCGGAATCAAGTTTTTCAACGGTTTCGAACGACCTTTTTGGTCTTTAAAGAACGAAAGCCGTTCTAACTTCTTAGGGTCAGTCAGTTTTTGGAATAATGCAAAAACAATCGACTTCTCATTTGGTGTAAGTGCTGCTGCTTCACTCTTAATTACCAAGTCATCATATACCTTATTAAAAGTAGTAGAAGTGTTGATGGGCTTTGTTTTAAACGGTGGTTTTTCCAAAAATGGCAACATCGCTTGTTGTGGAATTGCCAAATCAATCAATTTTTTCAGAGCCGTTGCAAGGGTTGAAAAGTCTTCCACTTCTAACATTGCAGGGTGATAAAAAACTTGACTGCTTTCGGCAAACTGCTGTTCTCCCTCCGCATAAATATACGCTTGGGTTTCAAACGGCTTGCTGAACTTGCCCAACTTATAATATTGCATTACATGCTCTAATCGCTCGGAAACAGCATCTTTTGCCAGCACTTCTTTTATATCGTTCCAATAAGGGAAAAATAATTCGGTAAAGATTTTATCTTTTGTAGCCAGATAAGGAAGAAGACTTTCCGCCTCTTCGAGTTCTTCTAAGAAGAAATTTTGAATCCACTCTTCTACCTCTTCTTTCGGAGAAACGAGTGCTTTTAACGGGCGCAAAGTTCCTTTTCTATCGGTAAAGAGCAAAAGGTTTTTCAACTCAATTTCCCCAATGTTTTTTAGGGATTTTAAGGTGTTGAAAATATTGATTTTCTGTGAAGCCGTTAGCTTTTCGTGAGAGTTAACAATGCGGCTCGTTACCTTGGCAAAGAGTAATTTGTTATCGAATAGGTAAGGCAATTGCTGGCGCATCGAATTCAAAATTTCCTTATATTCTGAAAGGTTGAACGCAAAAACGGCGTAACCCATCAGGCGCAGTTCCTCTTTAATTTCAAAGGTTTTCTGCGTGAGCAAGAAAGCGTTTTCGTTGCTCTGTAACTCATCGAGCGTGTAGAAATTGGTTTCGCCCGAAGGGTCGGTAAAGCGCAGGCATTTCAGCTCGAAGAACTTCTTCAAGAACGGCCTATCAAACTCAATCGACTTCAACTCTTCAATCAAAATGGTGTAATCCTCCGCATCGAGTTGCTGAATCCAATCGTTGATCAGTTCTAAGTCGCCCTCCATAATCAGGTCGCGAATGTTCCAACTCGTTAAGCCAAGCTTTTCGGCTCTTTGCGCCTCCGCTTGTTCGTGGTGCTGCCCCTTTGGGTCGCTCCAATAGAACCACTCTTTGCCAATCCCGAAGGTTACAGGCTCTACCGGTAGTTGTGTACCTTTTACCAATACAATATTTTTGGGTGCGCAATTGCCACGAACCGTCGGGATATTTGCTTGGATATATTGTAACAGCGGTGCATATAAATAGCCGTTGATTAACTCTCGGTTATACAAGTCGGAAGGGTCGGAAAGTAGAATGACTTTATAAATACTCGCAAAGCGATCAAAGTTTTCTTTTTTATACTGATTGAGGCGTTGTTTCAACGAATCGGCTAAAAAGCGGAAAGTAGCAAAGTTAGCTTCCCCTTGGTCGTCGAGGCGGGTGCGGTCAGTAATTTTTGCAAACGAAGTGGCATGGATAAAGAACGCCAAGCGGTGTTGCTCGTTGCGCATTGGAAAAAACTGATATAAGTTCGGAGCACTTTTTAACTGCATGGCTTTCTCGGTATTTTCCTGAAAACCAAACACTATTTCAACAGGACAAAAAGGGAATTCCGGATCAATTTTTTTGAACGCCTCCGTGCCGGGCGCAATTGAAAATACCTCCTGCTCAATTTCTTCTTGCTCTACAATTTCCTCTTGTAAAATTACTCTGTGCAGCGTTTTCAGCGTGTTCATCGAATAGCCAATTCCCGAACGAAGGTTGAGCAAAGAGTTTTGTAGCTTCTCGTGCTTCTTCGGCCCGAAACGTAGGAAAATCAACGAGCCTTTTGCCAAGTTGATACCTTTTAATCGCTCTTGGTGGCGGTGGAGGAAATCGACCAATTCGCTCAATTCTTCTTCTTTGAAAGGAACGGCATCTTCAAAATCTTTGCCTTTCACCTGCTCTTCGGGTGCAGCGGGGAAACACGCCAAGGCAATTTTTAGTAACCAGGGGTCATCTATTTTTCCATTGCCCTGTTTGAGGTCAGCCACCGATTTTACCTTGAGTAAAGCATCGAACTGCGCACTTTGCTGCCAACTAAAAAGCAACGGGCCTGCGAGCTTATTAAGTAATTCCTCCGCTCCATCTGACTTGCCCACCAAACGATGCACCAGCTTGAAACCAATGCCGTAGCGCCCAATCTTCCCACAGTTCTCTGCCTTGGTTTTATCGGCTTTTGTTCCTTGGAACGAGTTGAGTACCGCCTTAATATCGTCGTCCGAAAAAGGCTTTCCATTGTTGAGCACCATGAAAAACTCTTCGTCATAGATTACAGCGCAATCTTCGGAAAGGCTATCGGCAGCATTTTGAAGAAACTCGTAAATAGCCTGTTCGTCTTGGGAATTTTGCAGCTTGGGGGTCATATCTGCCTTTAGGTTGGTCACAATTCCGTTGACCATCTTATAAAAGCCGCTTACTTCTCCATGGGTACTTCCCATAAAATGCTCATCCCAATTGGGCATATCATAGCCCTGATTCACCTTCCAATCTGTTCTAAATTTTGCGACGTTTCTAATTTGCATAGCTCTTTCCCGTGTTGATTCTTTTCAATTCTGAAAGTTAAGGTTTCAGTTCGTAAGCTATGTACGTTGCGGGGATTTTTTTTTGGGAGGAAGAGCTACGTGTTGGAAAAGCCTGGGTTATCTCAGGGAAATACTTTGTGAATTTCTTTACGATTTAAATATTTCAAGAGTTTTCGTAGAAACTGAGCTTACATTAATTATTCAATTTTGATATTAATCCAGCCGTTCCAAATTTGCAATTCGGAATATTTGCAATCCGACTTACTATATTTAATGATAGCTTGTGCTTATACAATTAAAGACCAAGGAGTGGTTCAAACCGTTCAACAATGGGTAAATGTTTTTACCCGATTTATATGTGTAGAACTCCTTCTGGAAAGCCTTCCCTCTTGGTATGTGGCTCACCTAGGGTATATACACATCTTTTTTCAATGCCGTCATACTGAAAACTTCATAGCGCAGCGAGAAGTTATTCAGTATCTGTTAATTAAAAGCACTCTATCTCGAACAGACAGATTCCAACCGGGTCGCCGGGCGATAATTCTTTGCTCAGCTACAGAATTTTTGGCCACCGTGGCAGCGGAATGACGCTCTTGAGCTATTTGTGTATATACCCTAGGTGGCTCACAGACCAAACTACAATGCACATTCATCAATCGGCTAGACCATGAGAAACGCTAGAATGGAATAAGGAGAAACCTATTTTTGGATAGATACCACCAAAGACAGGAAAAGCTTGTTTAAACCAGATAAATATAAACAATCATGCTACTAAACATTTTGAACATAGTTGTCGGTAGGGACACCGACAACGGCGAAACTGGAATACGTTCATCTAAATCCTTTACAAGAAAAATGGTAATTATCAGACTAACCTCAAGACTATTTATGGTCTTCGACAAGGTTCTACGAGGAAGAAAAAGATACTTTTGGGTTATTAACCCATTACAAAGCTGATGGGTAGCAGTTTTAGATCTGTGAGCCACAGACCTAGGGGGGGATATATAATTTTTTCATTTTTATATGATTTTCAATCTTATAATTCTAATTCTAAA
>CAZFQW010000406.1:0-4052 GCA_964521225.1 uncultured Roseobacteraceae bacterium | reverse complement strand
TAAAAAAATAGTGCTTGCCCATACAAATGGCTCACTTTCATTAAAACAAAGAGAAATTGGCTCTTCGGCAGCCTTTGGTATGGTCGATATTTTAATTCCAACAGCTCAAAATTATTTAATTGATGCAGCTCAAAATTATTTTACCTTTTATTTTCCCGATGTTCCTATCCACGAAATTAATTACCTTTTAAATCAGCCTATAAAACAAATTAATGCAGGTTCTATGCTCTTTAAAAAAGATGAACCTGTACAAGATGTTTATTTATTACTAACCGGTTCGGTAGGTTTTTTAGATTCGCGTGTTGAGGGAATTCAAACCTTTTCGGCGGGGTCTTTAATAGGTTTTTATAATGGCTATTACGGGCAAGCCGCTTCAGAAACCTATTGGGCGGCTAGTAATATTAATGTATTAGGGATTCCCGTGCTTGCTTATAAAGAATTTGTAAACAGGCACGGCTTATACGATGCCCTACATCGCATGGAGTCGCATATTTTATTCTTAAAAAACACCTGGTTATTTGGTGAGATAGTCTCATTCCCTATCATGATGAAAACCACCAAGGTAATGCAAGATACCGAGGTAGAAGCGGGCAAAGCAATCCCTTTACAACGGCAGTCTACTTTGTACCTCATTAAAGAGGGAAAAGTAAGTTTACACGTTAATTCCAAAGAAATTATGACTTTGAGCAATGGCGATTTCTTTGGCGGAGATAGCGTTTTGTTAGGAAAACAACAGTCTTTAGAGGCTCATGTAAAAACAAATACTTCTTTTTATACTTTACCCATAAAAGAAGTGCAAGAAATTCCTGTGGTTTATTGGAAACTTATTGAAACGCACGAAAAGCGTTTGCAAAAAATGAAGTAACAACTTATTTATTTTATAAAATTCATTTTAAAGCAAATAAATGGTGCTCATTCAATACATATTATTAAAATACCTACAACTCAATATTGCTTGTTTTTTGAGCTTTGCATAATAGTTTTTTTGTAGGCTTAATTTTATTTGTGAGCTGAAGTGCTAGAAATAAGCGGTTTAACAATTCCCATTCGTAATTTAAAATTGAATAGTTACTTACATATAAAGAAGTACACGAAAATAGATAAGTAGTGCCGGTGTCTAAAAGAATTTTACCCATTATTGTATTTTCTCAATTTGCCTGTACTTCTCTCTGGTTTGCAGGAAATGCAATTATTAATAATTTAATTACTGAATTTAACCTACCCAATGCTGCTCTAGCCAATCTCACTTCGGCAATACAATTTGGTTTTATTATAGGGACTTTAGTATTTGCACTACTAAGTATTGCCGATAGGTTTTCTCCTTCCAAAGTATTTTTCTTTTGTGCCATAGCCGGTGCAATGCTTAATCTTGTTACTATTTGGAGTGGAAACTCTTTCACTTCATTAATAGCTTCACGCTTTTTTACAGGGTTTTTCTTAGCAGGTATTTATCCTGTAGGAATGAAAATAGCGGCTGACTATTTTGAAAAAGGATTGGGTAAATCCCTTGGATTTTTGGTAGGTGCTTTGGTTTTAGGGACTGCTTTTCCCCATTTATTAAAAGCCTTTTTAGCTGATTTACCCTATCGCTCTGTGATATTTTTATCATCGGGTTTAGCAGTATTTGGAGGCATACTAATGTTATTATTAGTGCCTAATGGACCTTTCAGGAAACCGAGCCTTAAAATAGATTTTTCTGTTATTTTAAGCGTATTTAAAAACAAATCTTTTAGAGATGCCGCCTTTGGATATTTTGGACACATGTGGGAGTTATATGCATTTTGGACATTTGTACCTGTAATGCTAAGCGCATTCGCAGAAAATAATCCTACCTTAAAAATCGATATCCCTCTTTTATCTTTTTTAATTATTGGATTAGGAGGTATTTCTTGTGTAGTAGCAGGTTATATTTCCGAAAGGTTAGGGGTAAAAAGAACCGCCTTCTATGCTTTACTTTTTTCCTGTATTTGTTGCTTAGTTTCTCCTTTATTTTTTTTAGTAAACGCTCAATTTATTTTAATATCCTTCCTTGTTTTTTGGGGGTGGGTTGTTATTGCTGATTCTCCTCTGTTTTCAACGTTAATAGCGCAAAATGCCTCTGCCGCAACAAAAGGTACTGCGCTTACCATTGTAAATAGTATAGGATTTTTAATTACTATTTTTAGTATTCAGTTTATTTATTTTATTTCTGAATTTATTACTCCCACTTTTTCCTATATTTTTTTAGCAATAGGCCCTATTTTGGGACTTATTGCTTTAAAAAGCCAGAAAAATAAATAGCCCATTAGAGTTATTAATGGGCTATTTTAAATATTTACGATGGAGTATTACCTAAACCGGATAACAAACTATTCATCACTCAAAATTAAATACTATTAGCAGTTTGCATTCCCAATTTATTAAGAAACGAAAAATGACTTGCCACAGCACCAAAGAAAGTTTTATGTTCATAGTATGGCACACCAAATTCTTCAGCAGTAGATTGTACTATTTTTGAAAGCGCTTGGTAGTGAATATGGCAAATATTCGGGAATAAATGATGTTCTATTTGATAGTTAAGTCCTCCAATAAACCATGAGAAAATACGGCTATTTCTAGCAAAGTTTGCAGTAGTCTGCATCTGATGAAGTGCCCAATGGTTTTCAATATTTCCATCGGTAGGAGGCTTAAAAAAGTGTGTTTCTTCAATTACATGCGCCGACTGAAAAATTAAGGCAAGCATAATTCCACAAATAAAATGCATAATTAAGAAGCCTATTAATATTTGCCACCAAGGTACTTCAATAAATAAAAGAGGAAGTATTATAGTAACAAGTGCATAAATAAATTTAACCCATACTACTTGCCATATTGCTTTTTTATAAGTTGTACCTTGCGCTTCGAGCAAACCACCTCTTTTTTTGTAGCGAGCCAATTGCTCAAAATCTTTACTAATCAACCAATATAACGACATGATTGAATATAAAAATGGGGCATAAAATGCTTGGTATTTATAGTATTTTTTATGCTCTTGAAAAGGAGACATCCTGAAGACGCTCGCCTTGGAAATATCTTCGTCGTAACCATCTATATTGGTATAAGAGTGGTGCAGTACATTGTGTTGAATTTTCCAATTAACATCGTACCCACCTACCAAATTGATAAGTGCGCCTAAATATTTATTTGTTTTTGAGTTTTTTGAGTATGCCCCATGATTGGCATCGTGCATAACCGATAAACCGATGCCCGACATACCAAAACCCATTAATACCCACATTAAAATAATACTTAGAGTAGTATCTGCTACACCTACCAACATCAAAATTAATGGAATGAAATAGAGTAAAAGCATAAAAACTGTTTTTATCACCATCTTATGGTTGGCATATTTAGTGATATTCTTTTCGTTAAAATAGCTATTTACTCTCTTACGGAGGGTTTTATAAAATTCAGTTTTATCCCTGGTGTTAAATTTTAGTACTTGAGATTGCATATGCTTAATTTTTAAAATAGTATATGAATGTAAGTTATCAAATTCGATTTAAAAGATGTAAAAATAACGTGTTATAGTAATGTTTAACACATTGTTAAAAAGTCATTTCATCTACATCTTTAATAAACTTAATAACACCTTCCATATAATTTTTTTGGTCGTCATACTGCGATAAGTGTCCGCCACTTGGACAGTGTAAATACCTTCCTTTTTGCACTTCTGAGGCTATCCATTCCATGTGTTTAGGATCCATAGTATCGTGCTGTGCACCTATGCTTAAAGTGGGTACAGAAATATTGGCTAAATCTGCTTTAAAATCCCAATTTTTTAATTTTGCATCGCCTTTAATACCAAACTCACTTGGCCCTTGCATTAATACATATACTTGTTGGTTTGCATGTTTAAAAGTGCGATTAATTGCCTCTGGCCATTCTTCTATAGGTATTCTTATTACATGCTCTGTATAGTAATGGTTTACCACTAAATCTAAATACCGAGGGTTAGTATAGTCTTCTTTTGCCTCTAATTCTTGCACTTCTTTTAACACTTCAGGGGGTAACTGAGGGGCAAGAACTTCATC
>CAZFQW010000405.1:0-4061 GCA_964521225.1 uncultured Roseobacteraceae bacterium | reverse complement strand
AAGCTAAGAAAATTCACATGGTGGGTCGCCTTAGGCAGGGAGTTTCCAAAGTAATTGAAGACCAAGAGTACATCCCTAACTCCGATAAAAAATATACCGTTGCCGATATGATTACCGGCTATGGCGTTGCCGAATCGGTAAGGCATTACTACAACCTTTGGGGTGGAAATATTGCAAGTAAAAGAGCAATTATACAGGGGTGGGGCAACGTGGGGGCAACCGCAGCTCTGTACCTTGCCAAATATGGGGTTAAAATCGTTGGAATAGTAGATAGAGCCGCCGGAATTATTAACACAGAAGGAATGGGCCTAGAAGAAGTTAAAGCATTATTTTATTCTAGGGAAAACAACACATTAACCGGAGACGACGGCCTTCTTTCTTTTGAAAAAACCAACGAGAAAATTTGGAGTACCCCAGCAGAAATTTTCATTCCCGCGGCGGCATCAAGGCTAGTTAGCCAAGAACAAGTTGAAAAGATGATTTCCCAAAACTTAGAAGTGATTTCTTGTGGGGCAAATGTACCTTTTAAAGATGAAGAAATATTTTTTGGCCCTATTGCTACTTACGTAGACAACAAAGTGTCGCTTATTCCTGATTTTATAGCAAATTGTGGGATGGCAAGAGTTTTTGCCTATCTTATGGAAACAGAACAGGTAATGCAATTAACCGACGACGCTATTTTTAGCGATACCTCCAATGTAATACTTCAAGCCTTGGAAAAAACTCGTAAACAGAGTAGTTCCAAAACGCAAATAGGGAAAGTCTCCTTAGAGATTGCACTTCAGCAGTTAGTGTAGCCCTAGAGCAAAAAGTTGTAGGGTAGGAAGGTTTTTCTAAAAATAAATTCTATTGTATAAGAATAGTTTTGAAAAACTTTCCCAAACATTTATTTTTCCACTTATATTTTTATTCTATTTAGTGATAATTAGATAATATAATGTGGCGTATAGCCGTAGGAACTTCTTAAAGGTTTGTTAATGAGTTTCATTATTAAAGTTTTCTCCTATTTTTTGAGAAAAATAAAAACAGTTTATTTAGCTTACTCCTAAGTTACAGTTGTAATACGATATAATACCCATGAAAAGACTACTCTTCCTTGCTTTACTACTACTAGCATTTTCTGTACAAAATGGGTTTGCTGAAACTTTGGGAGAAAACTTTACATCGGTACTTAGTATTGATAGTGCAGAGGCAGGAGGGCATAGCGAACTGCCTTCTTTTTTCTCTGTAATTCCTTTTGTATTACTTTTACTAATGATTGCAACAGGGCCGTTATTTTATGAGCACTTCTGGCATAAAAACTACCCTAAAGTTGCCATTGCTCTTGCGGCAGTTGTAGTGAGTTACTACATATTCTATTTACACAATTCGCACGGCCCTATTCACGCTTTCTTTGAATACTTTCAATTTATAGCACTCTTATCTTCACTCTACATCGCCTCAGGAGGGATTATGATTAAAGTAGATAAGAAAGGAGCTCCGAGACTCAACGTAATTATTTTGCTAATTGGTGCTGTTATTTCCAATGTCATTGGAACCACAGGAGCATCTATGTTATTAATCAGACCGTTCATTCGCCTTAACAAAGATAGAATTCAGCCTTATCATATTGTGTTTTTTATTTTTATGGTAAGCAATGTTGGTGGTTGTTTAACGCCTATTGGCGACCCTCCTCTATTTTTAGGCTTTTTGAAAGGTGTTCCCTTTAGTTGGACCATTACACATAACTTCTTTTCGTGGATTTTAGCTGTTATTTTATTGGCCACTCTCTTTTTTTTCTATGATAGAAGAAACAAATCAGTAAACCCTTTATTTGCTGAAGAGTCTGATAAAGAGTTCTCTGATAAAATCGAAATTGTAGGAACCAAAAACTTCCTTTGGTTAGGAGTGGTAGTTGGGGCTATCTTTTTAGATCCCGTAAAAATCGATTGGATACCGGGTATTATGGAAATCCCCAATCAGGGATATACAATTAGTACTTTAAACAGCTTCACTGCTGAGGAACTTAAGGGGGTTACCACTTTTTCTTTTATAAGAGAAATTATTATGTTTAGTGTAGCTTTCTTATCCTTTAAGTTAGGAAGTAAAGTTGCTTTGCGTGGAAATGAATTCAATTTTGAGCCAATCAGAGAAGTTGCGTTTATTTTCGTAGGCATTTTTGGCACTATGATGCCTGCACTAGAATTAGTGGCTGCATTTGCAGCTTCACCTTCGGGCAGTCAGTTAATTACACACAATACATTGTATTGGGGAACAGGTATTATTTCTGGCTTTTTAGACAATGCCCCTACCTACCTTAATTTCTTAACGGCAGCTATTGCAGCCCAAGGTGGCAGCATTACCGTATCTGCCGATGTAGCGAACTTTTGTAGCGGAATAGGGTTTGAAAACTCAATTCTTCAGTTAACAGCCATTTCTGTTTCGGCTGTGTTCTTCGGCGCTATGACCTACATAGGCAATGGTCCCAATTTTATGGTGAAATCAATTGCCGAACAAATTGGTATCCAAATGCCCTCGTTTTTTGGCTACATCATCCGATATTCAATCCCTTTATTATTACCAATTCTTTTAGTGGTTTGGGTAGTCTTCTTCGCTTTTGCATAAGATTTGATACTTGCCAAAATCGTTTACCGAAAGGTGTCTAGTTTTTCTGCATTTAGAAAATGTTAAAGAATTTACTGATATGCTTAAGCATCGTTTTAGTCTAAAGCTACTTTTTTTCATTCTCTCTGTATGTTCACTTTATTCTTGTGGGGGGAATGATGAAAATATTCCGGACGTTTCACATATCCCAATGGATATTGAAATAAGAAGGTTAGAACGTGAGTTCAGCCAACTTTCTAGTGCTGAAGAAATTGAAACGTTTCTGAACCAGAACCCCAAACTGGCAGAGCAATATTTTCAACGCTCAAAGTACCCTAACGACTCACTGCTAATCAATCAAATTGAAGTCTTTTTGAACTTTGAGTTTAACGATACGCTGTTCTTAAATGTAGAAGAAACCTTTGGGGATTTTGTTGATTTAAAAAGGGAAATTGAGAATGCTTTCAGAAGAATAAAATATTACTATCCTAATTTTAAGCCTCCCAAAATTTATACGATGGTTACCGGCTTTGGCAGTTTTGGCTTTGGGCAAGATATTTTTATAGGAGAAGATTTTCTTGTTTTAGGGCTCGATTTTTTTGCAGGAGAAAAAGCTATTTACAGGCCTAAAGATATCCCCAACTATATTCAAAGAAGATATAACCCGGAATATATCGCCCCAACAATTACACAATTCATTTCCTCCGATTTTATTGATTACGAGCCATCGGATTATACTATGCTAGGAGAAATGATTATGCACGGAAAGTCGCTTTATTTTATGGAGAAGATTTTTCCAGCAGTGCCAGATTCTTTATTGATGGGCTATACAGCACAAGAAGTTGCTGATTCTTATGCAAATGAGTCTGTGGTTTGGGGGCATTTTATTCAAAATGATTTATTATACGAAACCAACCGCTTTCAAAAAAATAAATACATAGGAGAAAGCCCCAGAGTTAATAATATTGCCTACGAATGCCCGGGAAGAATAGGAAGGTGGTTAGGCTGGCAAATCGTCCGCTCTTTAGCAGAAAATGACACCTCTTCTCTGCAAACAATCATGAAAATAAAATCGGCTGAAGCTGTTTTAAAAAAGTCGAAGTATAAGCCTCAGCAATAGCGCTCGTGTTATTATGTACACACACAATTACAATATCAGAATACGGTATGCCGATACTGACCAAATGGGATTTGTCTATTATGGAAAGTATGCAACATTTTATGAAATAGGCAGAGTCGAAGCGATGCGTGCCCTTGGGTTTAGTTACAAAAAACTCGAAGAAGAGGGAATTATGATGCCTGTACTAGTTAACCACTCAAAATATACATTGCCTGCCATTTACGACGAGTTAATTACGATTAAAACGTCAATCAGGTCTATTCCTTCAGTAAGAATTCAATTCGATTATGAAATTTATAACGAGGCAAATAAACTGATTCATGAAGGGTATACCCAGCTAGTTTTTGTTAGAAAAGTT
>CAZFQW010000404.1:0-4062 GCA_964521225.1 uncultured Roseobacteraceae bacterium | reverse complement strand
ACCGATAACGAAGCGGTGGTTTTTTGGCAAGATGAAGACGCACCCAACAACCCGGAACGTGTAGTTTTTGAAAAAGCAAATGCGCAATGGAAAACCAACCAAGGAATTGCAGTTGGCACTACCCTAGAAGAACTAGAAAAACTAAACGGAGGGCCCTTGAAACTCTATGGTTTTGAATGGGACTACAGCGGAATGGTTACCTCTTGGGAGGGCGGCAATTTAGAAAACGAATTGAAAATAGGGGAGAAATTCGCTTTGCAGCTAGGCAGCAATAAAGCACCGGGCAATTCTTACGGCGATATTTTAGGCGAGGAAGAGTTTATGTCGAATCTCCCCGCAATTCGGGAAAGAGAATTAAAGGTTATTAGTATAAGTATTATCTTTAACTAACTCGTTCAACATAAAACATTCGGATAGAGTATCAACTTACACTAAACAATTATATCATTAAAAAAGTAAATTATGGCAGACGAAGTAAAATATATAGGGCAAGTCCCTGTGAACGAAAAAATAGGAGAAGTCCTAAAAAAAGGAGCAAAAGGCGAGGATGTAAAGGCGCTGCAAAGCCTTTTATATCAGATTGGTTTTGGCAATGAACTCAACTGGGATAAATACAAAGACGATGGCGATTACGGCGACTCAGCCACAGCAGCGGTTTTAGCATTTGCCCAACAAAATAATATAGAAAGCGATGGCACGGTACTCACTGAAAAACTCGCCGATGAGCTAATGGAACGCTTCGACCAACTCGATGAAATGCAGCAAATTTCTAAGGATTTAAAAGAGGGTAAGCTTGAAGAGTATTGTAAAAATGGCTCTATGCACAAAGCAACTATTGCCGCCATGCAAACACTGCTCAACGAACTAGGATATGGCGAACAACTCGGTTGGGAAAAATACAAAAACGATGGCTTTTTTGGCAAAGGAAGTATTGCCGCTGTAAAAGCTTTTGCCGCCGATAACAACATTGAGGGGGTAAATGGAACTGTTTTCACCGAAAAAATGGCGACAATTGTTTTAGAAAAGCTAACACCTCGCTACGGAAAAGACTGGGATAAACCTACGGAAGTTCAAGATAAAATGGAAGCCGGCGACTCCCCGCTATTCACTTATGAAAGTAATTTTTTTGTGGGTAAAAAACTACTTGCCGACAAGGAGTTTAGGCCTGCACTCGACAAAATAACCAAGTTCGCAGAGAAACACGATATTCTAATTCACGTAACGAGTTCGTTCCGCCCCGATGCCAATGTGAAGGGAGCCGTAGTAAAGCCCGCCCGCCGATCTAACCACATGGTAGGGCATGCCTTCGACTTTAACTTGCGATATGGTACAGACCACGGTTCATGGGCAAATAATGACATGATGAAAAAGTACCCCGATGTACCTGCACCAGTAAAAGCATTTATCGACGAAATAAGGAACGACGCCGGTTTGCGTTGGGGGGGCGATTTTAAACCCATAGATGCCATTCATATCGACGACGGCTTCAACCAAAATAGAGAAGCCTTCGATAAAAAGTTTAAAGAAATAAGAGCAACTAGCTAAAAAATAGCGGCTTCTCTAAAGACTGAATTTGAAAGATAATTCGGTCTTTTTGGTAGCTGAAATCAATCATCCAAATATTAATATCCTTATTACCATTTACAATGAAACGCTTTTTACTACTCTCCTCTTTGTTTTTTCTTCCCTTGGGCATTCAAGCGCAAACATTCAATGAAATTCAAAAACTGTATAAAGATGCCAAAAACAAGGGGCAAGATTCGTTAACTGCCGTTTATGCAATGAAGCTAGCAGTAGAAGGATACGACTTGAATAGGGAAAGAGGAAAGACAGTAGTAACCTTTGAAAGTATGTTTTACTACTGTAGAGATGCTTTTACAGCCGCATCGAATATGAAAGATACTGTTTTAATGGGCGAAGCACGCATAAGTTTAGCAAGGGCGTATAGAGAAAGAGCTTCTTTACTAAAAAAAAAGGGTAAACGTAAAGAGTTCAGAAAAGATGTAATAGATGCTTTGAGTACGCTTGAAGAAGCAAGAAAATTATTTGACCAAAGTAACGATACGCTCAACTATGCTAAAGTTCAGGAAGAGGCAAGTAATATTTTATCTAACTATAGAAATGATAATAGCAGGGCTGTTGAGGCAATGATTGAGGCAATGGATTTTTATGAAAAAGCAAAAGCATTTGATGAAGCCCAAGATTGTGCCCGCCGTTTAGTTGATATCTATAGAAAATTAGGGCAGGGGAGTCAAGCTAGTTTTTACGAACAAGAAGCGGTGAGGCTATCGAGCAGTGCACAAGAACTTGCTCAACGAGATTTATTAATACAACGTAAACAAGACAGTCTTCAACTTCAACAAGATAGACTGAGGATTCAAGAACAAGATATTGCTATTCAAAGAGAAAATGAAGCGAGACTTAAAGCTGAAGCCGCCCAGCAGAGAACGTTTTTAATTTATACTGTTTTAGTGGCAGCTCTTATTTTGGTGTTTTTGGTTTTAGCGCTACGTGTTCAAAGAAAAATCTCCTCCCAGAAAAAAGAAGTTGAAAAATTACTACTCAACATCCTCCCTAAAAAAACGGCTGAAGAACTACGCTTAAAAGGCTCGGCAACGCCACAGTCGTACCCTAGAGTAACTGTAATTTTCACCGATTTTAAAGGCTTTACCCAAGTTTCTGAAAAAATGACTCCCGAAGAAATTATTGAAGAATTGGGCATTTGTTTCTCTGCCTTCGATGAAATTGTAGAAAAGAACAACCTTGAAAAAATAAAAACCATTGGAGATGCTTATATGTGTGCTGGCGGAGTCCCCCAACCCAACCAAAGCAACCCTGTAGATGCTGCCCGTGCGGCACTAGCCATGCAGGCATTTATGGCAAATCGCATAGAAGAAAACCGCTTGCATGGCAGAGCCATCTTGGAACTCCGCATAGGAATACACACCGGGGCAGTAGTAGCAGGGGTAGTAGGGAAGAAAAAATTTGCCTACGATATTTGGGGCGATGCCGTAAACATTGCCGCCAGAATGGAGTCGAGTGGCGAGCCCAACAAAGTGAATATCTCTGGAGAAACTTTTTCTTTAATTAAAGACCAATTCAATTGCACCTACCGAGGCAAAATCCCTGCAAAAAATAAAGGAGAAGTTGATATGTACTTCATAGATGGAGAGAGCTAGGGAAACCGTTCTGTTTTATGTACGTACTCAGCCAAAATTATATTGGAAACAACGAAGACTAGACAGAAGATGATTCTTCGGAGATTTTTGCTTCTACCTGCTCTACAATTTTGTAGAAATCAGCTTTATTATTTACAAAGTCTATCGATTTCATGTTGATCCTGAGCAGGTTGCCGTGGTTGTAACCATTGATCCACTTGCGGTAAAGGTCGTTGAGGTTTATTAAATAGTTGATGGGGATATTTTTTTCAAAATCGCGCCCTCTGCTTTTAATATTCTGAACAAGCCGTGGTATTTCGGCATCTAGGTAAATTAGTAGCTTGGGAGGCTGAACGTAGTCTAACATCGACTCAAAAAGAGCATAGTAATTCTCAAAATCTCTTCGGTTCATCATACTAGAATCTACCAAGTTTTTAGCAAAAATATAGGCATCTTCGTAGATGGAACGGTCTTGTATTACGGTAGAATCACGCTGTGTTATTTTCCTAATTTGGTTGAAACGGCTGTTCAAGAAATAGACTTGTAAATGAAACGACCAACGTTCCATATCGCCATAAAAATCCTTTAAGTACGGATTGTCGTTTACGCTTTCAAACTCTGGAGCCCATTGGAAATGCTCTGCTAATAATTTGGTAAGGGTAGTTTTTCCTGAACCAATATTGCCTGCTACTGCGATGTACACTGTTCTGAAATTTTAATTTTTAAAGCAGTAAAATTACTAGGTTCTTTCGGGATGAGAAACTAAAATTTGTTGATAACCCCTGAAAGTATTTCGTTTTTAGCAGTAAACTTCAAGTTGATTAAATTCCTATTACCGGACGATTAAATTTCGCCCTTCCATCAAATAATCAATTAGTTTTTGCCATTCAGCCTTGAGACTGCG
>CAZFQW010000403.1:0-4078 GCA_964521225.1 uncultured Roseobacteraceae bacterium | reverse complement strand
TCAAACGAAGGTGAAATGGTCACTTTATTACTCTCTATTAAACGTTGGTTACCTATCAAAAAGGTAACCAACGTTTAATGGAGAGTAATAAAGTGACCATTTCACCTTCGTTTGAGCAGCAGGCAGCTCAATGGAGAACAGAGGGAAAAACCGTAGTTTTTTTCGCAAATACCGATAAAGTATTCGCTGTTTTTTCAATCGCAGATCAGCTAAAGGAAAGTACTTTTACCGCCATTCAACAATTACAAAACGAAGAAATAGAAGTCTATATGCTTACCGGCGATAATTATCAAACGGCAAAAATAGTGGCACAGCAAATAGGTATTCAACACTTTAAAGCCGAAATGATGCCTTCGGATAAAGCTAGTTTTATTAAAGAACTACAAGCCGCCGGTAAAGTAGTCGCAATGGTAGGCGATGGAATTAACGACTCCCACGCACTCGCCCAAGCCGACGTAAGCATTGCCATGGGGAAAGGATCTGACATTGCCATTGATGTAGCGCAAATCACTCTCCTCACTTCTGACTTAGAAGCCATCCCGAAAGCCTTAAAACTCTCTAGCAAAACAGTAAAAACAATCAGGCAAAACTTATTTTGGGCATTTATCTATAATATCATAGGAATTCCCATTGCCGCAGGCATATTATATAGTTTCAATGGTTTCTTGCTAGACCCCATGATTGCCGGCGCCGCAATGGCATTAAGCTCAGTATCGGTAGTAATGAATAGCTTAAGACTAAAACTGACAGATATTTAACCTAATTTTAAATCAATAAATTAAATGCAAAAATAATAATATGAACACACTAAAATTTAAATCGAATATAAATTGCAATGTTTGCTTAAAAAGAGTTACCCCCGCTCTCAACGAAAAAGAAGGAGTTCAGAAATGGGAGGTTGACCTAGAACATACCGACAGAATTTTAACGGTAGAAACAGACAATTTAACCGCTGCCGATATAAAAAATACAATTGCAAAAATAGGCTTTCAAATAGAGTCCATTTGATTATAAATACCTCTCAATTTTATCTACTCAAAATAAAATAATTTAATGAAAAATAATTTATTATTGATACTCATTTGTCTATTTATTGCAGTTGCATGTAGCTCAGAGGCAGAGCAAGAAGAACTTAAAGTTTACGGTAAAATCGATAAAACTTTCCAGTTTGTGAATCAAGATAGCAGCAGCGTAAGCAATTCTGATTTTGAAAATAAAATTTATGTAACTGATTTTTTCTTTACCAGTTGCCCTACAATTTGTCCTAAAATGAAATCTCAAATGATTTTATTATACGATGAATTTAAAACCCAAGACGATTTTATGCTGCTTTCTCATACGATAGACACCCGCCACGACTCCGTAGCGGTACTCCAAGAATTTGCAGAACGATTGGGCGTATCTTCGGCAAAATGGCAGTTTGTTACAGGAGTAAAAGATGAAATTTACGACATGGCAAAACACTACATGGTAAGCGCCGGAGAAGACGAAAGTGCCCCAGGTGGTTATATTCATAGTGGAGCATTTATTTTAATAGATAAAAATCAACAAATTAGAGGGTATTACGATGGCACTAAAGCAGAGGAAACCCAAGAATTAATTGCCGATATAAAACGCTTATTAAATGAAAAAAAAAATTAGGTGGATTATTCCGATGATTCTTTTGGGGGGAATTCCCTTTACTTTATTGTATACTTCTAAAGGGAGCAACCCTTCTAAACAATTATACCAAGCAAATTGTGCAAGTTGCCACATGGACCAAGGCGAGGGACTCAAAAAACTAATTCCGCCCCTAGCAGAAGCCGATTACCTTGCCCAAACAGAAAAGCTTGCATGTATCATCAGAAATGGAATGGAAGGCGAAGTAATAGTAAATGGGGTAAGCTACAACCAGCCCATGCCGAGCAACGAAACGCTAAGCGAAATAGAAATCACCAATTTAATTAATTACATAAGAAATGAATGGGGGAATAAACACCCTTATTTATCGCCACAAGAAGTGAAAAAACACTTAGAAGAGTGCGATTAAATGTACTTAAAATTCAGACTCATCTAAAATTAAAGCTTTGTAATCTTATTTCAAATGAAACCATAGTTCTGCAACTTAATGTAAGCCTCCCAAAAGCACCTCAGTACATCGTTAAATAAGATTAAAAAAATAAGGGGTTGTTTAGGGGGGATTGAATAAAAAAAGCCTCCTTTTCTAATTGAAAAAGAGGCTTTTAGCAAAATGTGATTTGGCTGGGGTTCGAACCCAGGACCCTCTCCTTAAAAGGGAGATGCTCTACCAGCTGAGCTACCAAATCATTAAAATTTGAATTATAAAAGGTCATTTCCTTTATTTGCGATGCAAAACTAGTACATAATTTTTATTATACAAATGATACCAAGAAAAATATATGCGTTTTTTTTATTTTCATTTTTTATCAGCTTTCACGCTAGTGCAGACTATGCTGCTGAGTCATATATAGTGAAAGGGGATTCTCTTTTCGATGCCGGTAAATATACCGAAGCGTTCGAGATATACAGAACAGTGCTCGAAACCACCCTTACCTACACGCCACAAATGCTTCTTAAAATGGCTTATGTGAAAGAAGGACTTGAAGAGTATACCGATGCTCTGTATTACCTCAATTTGTATTACTACCACCAAGCAGATCAGAACGTGCTCCAAAAAATGACCGCCTTGGCAGAGAGTAAAAACTTAACAGGCTACGAATTGAACGACTACGAATATTTCCTCACTATCTACCACCGATATTATACACTGATTGCCAGTGTTTTGATAGCCATTTTAATATCACTTTTTGCTATGATTATTTATTACAAACGCAAAGGGCAATCGGTGCTTTATTTTGCGGTGGGCTACTCGTTGTTTCTCATGTTTTCTTTTTATTTTCTGAATTATGCGGGAGGAAATAAAAGGGGAATTATTAACCAAAAAAATGTGCTGTTGATGAATGGCCCTTCGGCAGGAGCAACGGTGGTATCGCAAGTTGAAGCCGGCCATCGAGTAAAGGTTTTAGACAAAACTGATATTTGGTACAAGGTAGAGTGGAACGGCGAAGAAGTTTATTTGAGAGAAAAAAATATTTCCTTAATTCAATAAAATTAGAATTTCTGATATTTTTTGTTTGATTAAAAGCCGCTTCGTAACAACGGAGTGGCTTTTTTTGAAGCTTGGTTGAGCCAAAAGAATGAAGAAACAAATTGAAAAGTTTGACATCACACACCATGCACTTGGCTTTGTACCTAGCTGATTTTCAATACTAAGTTTTTACGTTAGTCAAAAAAAAAATAACAGTACCATAAACCTATGGAAATTACACTTCCTTATATCGAGCTTAATCGTCGTTGCTGTAAGCAGTGTGGGTGTAACAATATCCGTATTTATGGGCATTTTACTGCTATCTCAAAAAGACAAGAAGCACCTATCCGTAAGCATATTGGCTTGTTTGCTCATTCTTTCAGGATTTACACCACTCAATGACGTCTTAATAACATTGGGCATCAGCAACCAAATAAAGAGCCTGTACTTTGTTCCTATCTTCTACCCATTAAGTGCAGCACCGCAGATGCAGTTATTGACGAAAAGGAATTGTCTGAATTTCTGGAAAAACTGAAATCTTTAATGACTGAAGACAAGGCGTTTCTTAACCCTAACTTAAATCTTGAATTGCTATCGAGTTATCTTGGAATTTCGGAAAAGTACTGCTCTTACCTTTTGAACAAAGGAATGAACAGAAACTTCAACCAATATGTAAATAACTTCCGAATGGAAGCTTTTAAAGAAAAAACCAAAGAAGGACAAAGCAAGGCCTTTACCCTGGCGAGCATTGCGTATAAATGGGGCTTTAATTCTAAATCCACATTTAATAGGGTATTCAAGTCTACTTGTGGCATACCCCCTCTAAATTCGTGAAGAAGTTACAAAACACTTCGAATACCAATTAAAAAATACGGCTTAAACATATCCCAAATCTTTATTTGAAGCGTTTAGGTGATTGTAAGCCCTCATATTTGCTGCTCATCTAATAAATTGTAGCAATTATGGACAACAAAATCAAAGCCTTCTTTT
>CAZFQW010000402.1:0-4090 GCA_964521225.1 uncultured Roseobacteraceae bacterium | reverse complement strand
TAATATCAAGTAATTTTGCTCCTCCTACCCCTAATAAAATATTGGCAGCGATTTTAGCTGCCTGATCTGCATCGTACAAATTATGTGTGATAGACCTTGCTAAATAATCATTTTCGGGGGTGTCAGTCGAAAGAAAGAACATTGGAACAGTACCAAAAACGCCTGGTTTTAAGTACCAAACTTTCACCATTACTGGATGCTTGTTTACGTTAATTTCAAACTGAATTTCAGTATCTTCTAAAAAACTATAGTATTTCTCTTGAAATAAAACATCCATTGATTGGTCGCCTTTCCTAATTTGATCATAGTAGCCATGTTTCCATAAAATACCAATACCAATTAAGTTTTGGTTTAGTTGGTAGGCACTTCTCATGTGAGAGCCTGCCAAATAACCAAGCCCACCAGAGTATGTTTTTAAGGGTTGAGCAATGGCATATTCCATACAGAAATAGGCGACTCTTTTTTCATACTTGGAGTCGTATGCATAAGGATGTTTGAAATCTTCAAAACTTTTCATTTGTTGTATCTTAATCGTGTTATAAATGTATATTCAAGTATAGTGAATCTTGGTAAAAGAAAGACAATACAACCTTAGGAATAGTGTATACCTCTGCTACCTATGTTCTTAATTTATTAATAAGTATTCTATGAAAAAGAGATTTATTATCTTAGAAATCACAATATTGGTAGTACAGGCTCACCCGAAAGGCTCATTCGTTTATGGCAATTATTAAAAAGAAAAAAGTCCCTTACCCTATTAGTTCTCATTTAACTGACTTCCTAAAAAGATACAGTCGGTATTCTGCTATTTTTATCCATTATGAGGATTTGCTTAGGTATGAAAATGCTATTTCGTTGTATGATGCTAAAGGAGAAGATACGCTTTGGCTCACCGTTTATTACGCTCAATCTGATATGGAGCAGATTAACCTCAATCTGAAAAAAATTTATGCCATTATGAAGGCAGATGGGGATATGAGTGTAATCAAACACCTTTTTATTGATCGGGTTGATTTATGCACTTACGGAAATACGAAACCGTTCCGCATTAGGATAGTGAATAATATCAATGATAATTTCGACTATTTTTATATTAAAAATGCAGATGCTTCCAGAGTTTATGGGCTCGAACTCGAAGACTTGCTTTCTCCCAATCGGGTAAATTACTTAGTGCACAACGAAACTTTAATTGAAGAACATATTGCAGGAATACCGGGCGATATGTTTGTTAAAGAATATATTGATGATAAACATTTAAATAAAACCCGACTTGCCAAAGAGTTTGTAAAGTTTAATGAAAGATGTTTTGTGAGATTACTCGGCGATATGCATTCAAGTAATTTTGTAATTGATATTACCCCCGATTTTGAAGAAATTAATTATAGAATTAGGGCGATAGATTTCGACCAGCAATCGTATGAAGGAAGACGCTCTATATATATGCCTCAGTACTTTAAGCAAAACAACCCAATCATTAAAATTGGGCTAGACACCCTCACCCCAGAAACAGTAAGGCAATATCAAAAAGAAGAACGCTCTTTAATTTCCACGCGCTTACGGGCTTCTTTACATGCAGTAAGAGATATCTTAAGTGCTATGAAAAGCGATGTGATTTCTACCCCACAGAATGTGCGAACACTTAGAGACGAACTTGCCGATTTTTACCAAGACAGGCACTTTTTACAATGCCAAAATATGGGGGAAATCTTAGAACACAGTTTAAGAATTATGACTTCAACACATAAATAAATAGCGGGAACAAAATATGGCTTAGTTTTAGGCACAACGGTTTTTTCAAGTACCGTCTATGATTGGCTTTCATGCGTAAGAAAACTGCACATTAAGCCAATCTTAAGAAAGACTTGAGAAATAATTAAGGTGAAAGAAATAACTTTGCCCCAAATAAAATATGACAATTATGAATAGAAAAGACTTTTTATCTAAATTATCAATGGGAGCAGCCTTCGCACTTACGGCGAGTTGCTTAGGGGCTTGTTCATCAACAGATGACAATGTATCTCCTAGTCAGCCCTCAGGAGAGGTTGATTTTGAATTAGACCTTAGCGATGCATCAAATTCTGCTCTCCTTGTGAATGGTGGGTATCTTATCAAAAACCAAGTTGTGGTAGCCAAAGACAATAATGGCGATTATGTAGCCGCTACACAACGATGTAGCCATGAAAACTTGAACAGAATCGTTCTCAAAAACGATGAATGGTACTGCCTTGAACACAGTGCAAAATTTAGTTTAGATGGCAAAGGCTTAAATAGCAAGGGAAAAAATGGACTGACGGTCTACCAAACAAGATTGAACGGCTCAATTCTTCGGGTTTTTTCATAAAAACAGCTACATGAAAAAAATTATTATAATCCTTATTGCCCTTGTGATGTTCTACAACGGGCAGGCACAAACAGAACGTCCCAACACATTCTCAGATATTACTTTGGCAAAAGCCGCTGCACAAGAACAAAATGTGCCTATTTTAATGATTTTTGCAGGTTCAGATTGGTGCAAACCCTGTATTCAGTTCAAAAAAAGTATCCTACTGAGCGAGTCTTTTACTACCTACTCTACTGAAAACATTGTGGTACTTTATTTGGATTTCCCTCTAAAAAAAGCCAACAAGCTTTCAACTGAGCAAACCGCACACAACAATAAATTGGCAGAAAAATACAATCCTTCAGGCGCATTTCCCGAAATTTTACTGATGGATGCGAACGAGGTAATACTAGGAAATCTCACCTTTAAAAATCAGTCGGCAGAAGAATTTATTGCCAGTTGCCAAGCCCTAAACCGATGAGGTATGTCATAGCCAAGGGAAGCTTTTTATTCCTATTCTTTTGGTCGTTCACCACCGTAGCGCAATCTGCGCTCACGGTAAAGAAATCTTTAATACTGATGGGCTGTGCTTTCGAGCTTTCCGCCAGTGCAGACTCAGAAGAAATAGCATGGGATGCTATCAACCAAGGCATAGAAGAAATCACCCGAATAGAAAAGTTGATTTCTTCTTGGGATGCTAAATCTCAAACGAGTGAGGTCAATCGCATGGCAGGGATTAAACCCGTGAAGGTAGATAAAGAATTATACGACTTAATTTACCGTGCAAAAAAAGTTTCTTCTCTTACCGATGGAGCATTTGATATTTCGTTTGCCTCTATGGATAAAATTTGGCGGTTTAATCAGACTGAGCAACTACTTCAAGACAGCGCTACGGTAAGCACTGCACGGGCGAAAATAGATTACAAACAAATTATTTTAAGCCCCAAAGATACCTCTGTTTACTTAGCCGAAGGAATGAAAATAGGCTTTGGTGCCATAGGAAAAGGCTATGCGGCGAACAAAGCCAAACAAATAATGAGTACAATCGCAGGTGTAAAAGGAGGCGTTGTAAACGCAAGTGGCGATTTGCTTTCGTGGGGAGAGAGTCAATCAGAAGCCGGACGAAACATCAGCATTGCCAACCCCAAAAATAAAAATCAACCCATTGCTTGGCTAAAGATAGATAATATGGCTGTGGTAACTTCGGGCGATTACGAAAAATATTTTATGTCAGGCGGGAAGAGATATGCCCATATCATAAACCCGAAGACTGGCTACCCAACCACAGGAATCGCCAGTGTTACTATTATATGTCCCGATGCTGAACTGGCAGATGCCTTAGCAACTTCTGTTTTTGTATTGGGGATAAAAAAAGGCATTGAGCTAATCAATAAAATCACCCGTGTTGAAGGTATTATCATCAATGATGAGGGAGAACTCCATCAATCAAAAAATCTGAAACTTAACTATTACTAAATAATCGATAGTATAAATAGCCAAAACCCTTCTAAGGATTTATTGAGGGCTGATAATTAAAAGATTAACTATACCCCTTAGCAGGGTTAATTCTAAACATATACTTAAAATGAAGCAATTATTAAAATTGGGGCAATTCATACTATTCGCATTTAGTATGAGTAGCTGTATGTCTGTAAAAGCTTATCAGAAAATGTATCTTAACGATGCCGAAATGGAACTTGCCAGTAAAAAAATAGAGGTTTTTGAAACCAATTTTGCAACCTACCGAGAGGGCGCAGCAGGGGCAAATGG
>CAZFQW010000401.1:2125-4094 GCA_964521225.1 uncultured Roseobacteraceae bacterium | reverse complement strand
AATTCGCCCCAAAATTAAAAGGAATTGTATTTACTTGCCAATTCCCTGCTTGCACACTAATACTGAGTGTCGCCCCCAAAAGAGTGGTTACATTCAAATTATTCCCCAATTTTGTAGGTGGATTATCGCCTAAAACCAAGTGGTAGCGGACGGTTGCCTCTAATAAATTAAAAGGTAAATCGGCGATAGAAATTGCATTATTCTCTTCTAAAAACCGACTAAAAGCCACATTGTTAGGTGCAAATACGGTAAAGAATTGTGGTGAAGATAATTCTGAATCAAGCCCTGTAAGCACCAAAGCCTCGGTAAAAAGCGAATAATCTTCTAATTGTTGCAATTGCTGATAGAGATTTCCATCAAAAACGAGGGGCACTGTTCCTTTATCTTCTTCACAACTCAGCACAAACACCCATAAAAATAGCAGACTTATCTTTTTAATAATGGGTTTAATAAATGATGGATTAAGCAGAAATATTTTCATTCTTTAATCTAATTTTTTGCCTTTCTATTGATGGAAATTTGAGAAATATCTACCACAAAACTCAAACCTTAAGTTTTACCTAAACGATAGCGAAAGTTACATTTCTTAACTTATAAACCAACTGCCTCGCTAGAAAGTCGGATGAAGAGTAAATGAGCATTCGTTTTCAAGCGAAATCTGCTAACTTTGCATCTTATTTCTTACCAAATAGTAAGTAAAACTAAAGTTTATCACACAAAAAATGGAGCTAAATAAAACATACTCTCCTCAGGAAATAGAAGATAAGTGGTATGCCACTTGGATGGAACAGGGTTTCTTTCACTCAAAACCAAACCCTAATAAAGAGCCTTACGCAGTTGTAATTCCTCCACCTAACGTTACGGGCGTATTGCACATGGGGCACATGCTTAACAATACCATCCAAGATGTGCTAGTAAGAAAGGCGAGAATGGAGGGAAAAGAAGCTTGTTGGGTTCCTGGCACCGATCATGCCTCTATTGCTACGGAGGCGAAAGTGGTAAAAAAACTGCAAGAAGAAGGAATTGAAAAGAAAGACCTAAGCCGCGAAGAATTTTTAAAACACGCTTGGGATTGGACCGAGAAATACGGCGGAATCATCTTAGAGCAGTTGAAAAAGTTGGGGGCTTCTTGTGATTGGGACAGAACCCGATTTACCATGGAAGAGGAACTTTCAAAAGCGGTTATCAAAGTATTTGTCGATTTACACGCAAAGGGGCAAATTTATCGTGGTGCCCGCATGGTGAACTGGGATCCAAAAGGCAAAACCGCCCTTTCCGACGAAGAGGTAATTTACCGTGAGGTTGACTCGAAACTTTACCATGTTAAATATAAAATTGCGGACAGCAACGATACTTGGCTAACGATTGCCACCACTCGCCCCGAGACTATTTTGGGCGATACCGCCGTTTGTGTGAACCCTACCGACGAGCGTTACAAAAACCTTGTAGGAAAAAAAGTGATTATTCCTTTGGTAAACAGAGAGGTGCCCATTATTGCCGATAGTTATGTGGATATTGAGTTTGGTACAGGTTGTTTAAAAATTACCCCTGCACACGATTTGAATGACTATGAAATTGGGATGCGCCACCATTTAGAGGTAATTGATATTCTGAACGAAGACGGTACACTCAGCGAAAAAGCACAATTCTACATAGGCGAAGACCGCTTTGTAGTAAGGAAGAAAATTGCCCAAAAACTCGAAGAAATGGGGCAATTAGTCAAAGTAGAAGAGTTGAAAAACAAAGTTGGTTTTTCGGAAAGAACCGATGCAATCATTGAACCCAGAATTTCTACGCAGTGGTTCTTGAAAATGAAGGAAATTTCTAAGCCCGCCTTAGAAAATGTGATGAACGATACCATTCAGTTTCATCCGCCGAAATTTAAGAACACCTACCGACATTGGATGGAAAATGTACACGATTGGTGTATTTCTAGGCAATTGTGGTGGGGACATCAAATTCCTGCCTA
>CAZFQW010000401.1:0-2115 GCA_964521225.1 uncultured Roseobacteraceae bacterium | reverse complement strand
TTGCAGAAACCAAAGCAGAAGCCTTAAAGTTAGCACAGGCAAAAATGCCTACGATAGCCGCTGAACAACTCGTACAAGACGATGATGTACTCGACACCTGGTTCTCTTCGTGGTTATGGCCAATTTCTGTTTTTGATGGAATTACCCAACCTGAGAATGAAGATATTAAATATTATTACCCCACCAACGATTTGGTAACTGCCCCAGAAATTTTGTTTTTCTGGGTAGCCAGAATGATTATTTCAGGCTATGAATACAAAGGCGTTTTCCCTTTCAAAAATGTGTATTTAACGGGAATTGTTCGCGACGGGCAGCGCAGGAAAATGTCGAAGTCGTTGGGGAACTCCCCCGACCCACTCGACCTTATTGCCGAGTTTGGTGCTGATGCAGTTCGTTCGGGAATGCTTTTCACTTCTCCGGCAGGCAACGACCTGAAGTTTGAGATTACAAAAGACCCAAAAACAGGCAAAGATACTTACCCACTAATAGAGCAAGGAAGAAACTTTGCCAATAAAATTTGGAATGCGTTCCGTTTGGTGAAAGGATGGGAAGTAGATGAGTCGCTATCGGGGGAAAATAACCAAACAGGCATCAAATGGTTTGAAAGTCGATTGAATGAAGCATTGGTTGAGTTGAAAGACCACTACCAAAAATACAGAATCTCCGATGCGCTGATGACCACTTATAAGTTAATTTGGACAGACTTCTGCTCTTGGTATTTAGAAATGGTGAAGCCTGCCTATCAGCAACCAATTGATGGTGTTACCTACCATACTACGCTCAAATTCTTCGAAGAACTTATGAAAATATTGCACCCTTTCATGCCCTTTATTACCGAAGAAATTTGGCACAGCATACAAGAAAGGAAAGAAAAAGACTGCATTATTGTTGCCCAATATCCTGCCCCCGCTTCGTTTGATGCACAAATTTTAGAAGAAGCAAAAAAGGTTTTTGATGTAGTTGGGCAGGTAAGAAACGTGAGAAATGCCAAGCAAATTTCACCTAAAGAACTGCTTGAGTTGCACATAAGAACAGAGCAAAAAGCAGTGTACAAAAGATTTGAATCAACTATTAAAAAGCTAGCGAACCTCTCCGAAATGAAATTTGTAATCGAGAAAGAAGAAAATGCGGCTAGTTTCGTGCTGAAAGGTGGCGATGAGTTCTTTATTCCGCTCGAAAACCAAATTGATGTAGAAAAAGAGCGTGAAACGTTACAAAAAGAGCTAGACTACACAAAAGGCTTCTTAAACTCGGTTGCCAAAAAGCTAAGCAATGCCCGCTTTGTTGATAACGCACCGGAAGCGGTTGTAAACACCGAAAGGCAGAAAAAAGCCGATGCCGAAAGTAAAATAGCTGCCTTAGAAGAAGCAATTGCCAAGCTCTAAAAGTATGAAGCTACGGGTTTTTAGCGTCGGGTTGTCAAAAAATTTCAATTCTATTGTCTATTTCTGAATGTTTTCGGTTATACTACAAGGCAACAAACAAAACAATAGAAGTTTAGAAATCACTCAACGCTAAAACCTCAAAATTTAAAACTTAATATCATGCGCTTACTTTCCAACTCGCTTTATTTTCTTGTAATCATTATTGGATTTACAGCCTGTAAATCGTCTTCGGGTGGTAGCTCCGCCGATAATCCAAAAAAGAAATCGACACAATTAGAGATTGATATTTTAGAGTACGACTTCTATGCCTCCAAGGCTAAAATCTACTTTGAAGACCTCGCACAAGAAATTAAAGCAAATGCAGATATTCGCCTAAAAAAAGACAGTATTATTTGGGTTTCGATGCGTTCTGCCACGGGTATTGAAGGGGTGAGAGCATTAATTACCAAAGATTCTATTTTAGTAATTAACCGTTTAGAAAAAGAATATTACGCTTATCGTTTTGAAGATTTATCAGAGAAATTCAAGTTTGAATTTGATTTTGATATGATACAATCGATTATAGTGGGGAATATCCCCCTAAATACAAAAACTAAAAGCAAGGTAAAAAGAGAGAAAGATCATTTTATAGTAAATGGCTCTATTAGCAAGCCTCGGGCAAACCTTACTATGTACGTTAATCGCTATATAAATAAGTAGATCGCGTCGATATTGTCGATAGAAAAAACCA
>CAZFQW010000400.1:0-4100 GCA_964521225.1 uncultured Roseobacteraceae bacterium | reverse complement strand
TTGTGCCGAGTTCATCGCCATAATAAAGCATAGGCAAGCCTCCGAAAGATAAAATAATGGCGTGAAGCATTAAAATTTGGTCAATTGCCATTTCAATCGCCTCGCTGTTGTTGACTTTTAGAGCATTTTCTAACCCTACTAGTGCCGCCAACGAGCCAGAAATTCGGGCTTCGCCAGTAGCAGGATTAAACATAAAGGGAGCACCTTTGGCAGTGGAGTTTTCGTAATCGCCTGAGTAATAACGCACTAAAAAATCTCTGTGTGCAATTGGGTGATACCCTACTTCGCGAATGTGTTGGTCTTCAAAACCTAGCCCTATGTCGTCGTGGCAGCGGAGGTAGGTAATCCATGTAGTTCCGTAGGGTTTTTGGGGGAGGTTTTCCAAACTTCTGTAAAGCAGCTTGGTATTTTTAGTGGCAGAAGCTTCCCACAGTAGCGCCATTAGCGTTGCATGGTAGGCGATGTCGCATTCGTAACCACTTGTGGGCTGCAACCCGAAATATTTTACAACTTCCTCAGGGGCTACAATTGCCTCGGCGAGTAGTGCCAAACCCGGAGCGGTTACTTGGCAGCAAGCTTTCATTAGTTGCAAAATAAGGTGGGCTTCTTCTAAGTTTTGGCAAGTAGTGCCTATTTTTTTCCAGGTGAATGCTACCGCATCCATCCGCAAAACATCAACGCCTTGGTTTGCCAAGAAAAGTAAATTTTGGGTCATCGCCACAAACACATTGGGGTTGGTGTAGTTCAAATCCCATTGGTAATTATGAAATACGGTCATTACCCATTTTTCGAGCGATGCTACATAGGTAAAGTTGCCCGGTGCGCTTTCAGGGAACACCTGTGGCATTGTTGCTTCAAACTGATTTGGAATAGACCTGTTTTCGTAGCAATGGTAGAAGTCTTGAAATGTTGGGTTGCCCTGTTTGGCTTGCAACGCCCATTCGTGTTGGTCCGAGGTGTGGTTCATTACCATGTCGAGCATTAAACACATTCCCTTTTCCCTAAACATTTTGGTAATTTCTCGCAAATCTTCCATGGTTCCGAACTTTGGGTTTACCTTTTGGTAATTGCTTACGGCATAACCGCCATCGTTACTTCCGTCGGGGGCCTCTAACAAGGGCATTAAGTGGATATAATTTACTCCTAGTTCTTCTAAATAGGGGATTTTTTCTTTAAAATCTTGGAGGGTTCCCGCAAAGCGGTTGGTATATAGGCTCATGCCGACTAGTTCTTGGGAGAGTAGCCAATCTTGCTCTATTTCTCTTTTTCTATCTACCTTTTTTAAAGATTCTTCCCGTAGATGGTACATCTCGAAAAGCATTAAAAGTAGCTTTTCTAAATGGATTTCACAGTTTTCTTGCGAACCATAAAGCCTTTGCATTAAAGTATAAATGCGGTGGAAATTGGCACTCAGTCGCATGCAAAACTCAAGAGGGATTTTTATCTTTTTATCACTTTCAATTTTATTGAAAAGTTGGTTTAAATAGGTATGGTGGGTAGCCTTATACAATTTAGTAAGAATTTAGTTGGATGGAAAAAAAGCCAACCGTAAGGTCAGCTTTTTATAGATTAATTAGTTGCCATTTAAGAATTACATTTCTTTCACTTTGAGGTTTCTGAACCACACATTATCGCCATGGTCTTGTAAGCCAAAGTAGCCTGAAGAGGCAATATTTACCCAATCTTCGTTCAGGCCGGGAAATTTACTTGCTGCTACGTCTTGCTTCCATTTATCTGTCCCAATTTCGTACTCTACCACTACTTCTCCATTTTGTATGTGCTGTACTTTTCCGTTGTTATGAATCACCTCGGCACTGTTCCACTCTCCCGGAGGGTTGGCATTTTGCGGGTTGGCAGGGTATAAATCGTACAGCGAACCCGCCTTTCTATTTCCATCTTTTCCCATTGCTGCATCGGGGTGGTTCACATTGTCGAGCACTTGCATTTCAGGGGCAGTCATCCAAATATAATCTTTCCCTTCTTTGCCTAAATAGAAAATGCCTGAGTTTCCTGCTTCAGCGATTTTCCATTCTAGTTTAAAGTGGAAATTGGCAAATTCTTTATCGTAAATAATATCCCCACGAGTGGTTTCTTCCGTTATTTCAGAAGCGGCAAAGTACAATTCTCCTGCCTCGGTAATTTTCCAAGCTTCGGGAAATTCTTCCTTGCCAAACCCTCTCCAACCCTCAGCAGAAGTGCCATCAAAAAGCAGCATCCAGCCTTCGTTTTTTTCTTCTTCGGTCAGAGAATTTGCTTGAGGAACCTGTTCAGCTACTGTTTCAGCGGTTTCTGTAGTTGTTTCTTCTGTAGCGGCAGATTCCTCCGCCGCTTTGTTACAGGCAACAAATGCCACTGTAGCAAAAATAAATGCAATTCTTATTATTTTTTTCATATTGACTTTAATTGATAATGTTGCCACCAATTTAATAATTGTTTTAAAAAGTTATAGTTTTAACAACAACTGAATTTTGCGTTTCTTCCCGGCAAAGCCTGTTACGAAGAAGCCAAAATTTCGTCGATTTTAGCCGCAAGTTTTCGGTCTTTTTCTGTAATAGTATTGCCCGCATCGTGCGTGGTTAAGTTTATTTTAACTGTATTGTACACGTTTGACCAATTAGGATGATGGTCCATTTTCTCTGCAACAATTGCTACTTTGGTCATAAAGCCAAATGCTTCTATAAAGTCCTTAAACTCGATTGTCGCTTGTAATTGGTTGTTTTCTTCTTTCCACATAATAATGATATAAGTTGTTTGTACTAAGCAATATAGCATTTTTATAAAAATAGCTGATTCTGTTTAACGTCCCTCATAAATAGTTTTACTTTTGCAGCGTAAAAACCAATATTCTTTTAGAACATGTCAAAAATTAAAATCATTAAAAATCGCTCTGATATCGGGGCAGGAACGCGTGGTTCCGATTTAGGGATTGATGCTATCGAAATTGCGGCAATTAATGCCAATAACGATTACTTCCTTCGGTTTCCCTTTGCCGATGTAAAAACGCACAATGAAACCATCTACGATAAAGTGCACACTACCTTTGCGAAAAGAATTACGCATGTAAGAGAGCAGTGCATGCGAGTGTCGGATAGCGTTCAGTCAGTGCTTAACGATAATTTTTTTTCCATTATACTTTCGGGCGACCACTCTTCGGCACTTGGAACAATTAGTGGCATAAAAGCACAGTTTCCCAACAAACGATTAGGGGTAGTTTGGATTGACGCTCATGCCGATTTGCACTCTCCCTATACCTCGCCTTCGGGGAATGTCCACGGAATGCCCTTAGCCGGAGCAATCTGCGAAAACAACATAAATTATAAAGTAAACGAAGTATTTGGGCAAACAGCAAAAGAATGGGAAAAGCTTAAAAACATTGGCGTAGAAGGGCAAAAAGTGTTACCCGAAGATTTGATATTTTTTGGTGTAAGAGATACTGAACTGCCAGAAGAGAAGCTGATGGAAGACTTGGGAATTAGAAACTACATGGTGCACGAAGTGCGCTACCGGGGCCTTGCAACCTGCGTAGAAGAAGCTATTGCTCAGTTAGCCCCTTGCGACATGATTTACGTTTCGTTTGATGTAGATAGCCTCGATTGTGATTTGGTTTCGATGGGTACCGGCACACCTGTTTCTAAAGGGTTTGATCCCAAAGAAGCAAAAGAGATTATCAATAGATTTACAGCGACTAAAAAGGTGGTTTGTTTAGAGCTAACAGAGGTAAATCCCCTGCTCGATACAAGAGGCAATAAAATGGCCGAAACTGCTTTTGATATCCTCGATTCAGTGACTACCGAATATATTAATAGTAATAATTAATTAGCTAAGGCTAAAGTTTCATTGCTACCCGTTGGGGCAGCAATGAAACTTAGCCAGCCATTAGCAATAATTAAAACAAAATGACAAAAATCTTATACGTAATAACTTTTATAATATTAGTCGCTTGTAATCAACAAGATGATAGCCCGAATATTGGAACGATTGAATTAGAATACTACGATTCAATTGTAATTGATGGACGAGTGCGAACCTATTTTGTTCATTTGCCTGTAAGAGCATGTTTAAGTTTTTGTAAGCATTTGAAAATAAGAAATTTAAAGAGC
>CAZFQW010000399.1:0-4105 GCA_964521225.1 uncultured Roseobacteraceae bacterium | reverse complement strand
GCTCAAATAGCCATGGCAAAAGCTTTTCAGCCAGGCGATTTCCGTTCGGGCTACTACCGAGACCAAACCTTTATGATGGCACTCGGAGAGCTTACCCTAGAAGCATTTTTTGCTCAATTGTATGCGCATACTGATGTTGAGCATGAGCCTGCCACCGTCGGTCGTTGCATGAACAGCCACTTTGCAAGTAGAAGCCAAAACGCCGACGGCTCGTGGAAAGACCTTACCAAACAGTACAACTCTGCTGCCGATATTTCGCCAACTGCCGGGCAAATGCCTCGCTTAACCGGGCTAGCGTATGCTTCTAAATTATACAGAGAAAACCCGGCATTAGCAGAACTTACCCAATTTTCTAATAAAGGAAACGAAATTGCTTTCGGAACTATCGGCAATGCCTCTTGCGCCGAAGGGCCTTTCTTTGAAACCGTAAATGCTATTGGTGTTTTACAAGTCCCTGCCATTATTGCTGTATGGGACGATGATTACGGAATTTCCGTTCCTAACGATTATCAAATCACGAAAGGCAATATCTCAGAAATACTAGCAGGCCTACAAAGAAATAATAAAGAAGAAGCAGGTTATGAAATTTTTAGAGTAAAAGGATGGGATTTCTCAGCACTTTGTGAGGCTTTTCAAAAAGCAGCTGATCTTTGTAGAGAAGAGCATGTACCCGCATTGATACACGTAACAGAAGTTACTCAGCCACAAGGGCACTCTACTTCTGGTTCGCACGAAAGATATAAATCGGCAGAAAGGCTACAATGGGAACAAGAGCACGATTGCAATGTGAAATTTAAAGAGTGGATTTTAGCGCAAGCATTGGCAACCGCCGAGGAACTTGAAGCCATTGAAAAAGCGGCGGTAAGCAGTGCGAAAGAAGCAAGAAAAAAGGCTTGGAACGCTTTTGTAAACTCCATGAAAGAAGATTACAACGAAGTAGTTCGTTTAATTGCCAAAGCAGAACAACAATCTCAACAAAAAGTAAGGCTTCAGCAAATTCGTCAAGAGCTAGAAAAAACCTTAAATCCTATTCGTTCCGATACCGTTAGAGCTGCTAAAAAAGCACTAAGAGAGCTTCGGTTCGAAACAGCCAATATCAGCATACCTTTAAAAAATTGGCTAAAAAGAATAACCGAAGAAAACCAAGAGCGCTACAGCTCTCACCTTTATAGCGAGTCGGCGGAGTCTGCCATGAAAGTAGAGCAAGTACCCGCAAAATATGCAGAAAATCCTGCGGTAATCGATGGGCGCGAGGTAATGAACGCCTGCTTCGATGCTATCTTAGCCCGCGACCCACGAGTATTTGCCATTGGCGAAGATGTAGGGCAAATTGGCGATGTAAACCAAGGTTTTGCAGGGCTTCAGCAAAAATATGGAGCACTAAGAGTTACCGACACAGGCATTAGGGAAGCCACTATTGTAGGGCAGGGTGTAGGCGCGGCACTTAGAGGACTACGCCCAATAGTAGAAATTCAATATTTAGATTATATCTTCTATGCTTTGTTTACCCTTACAGATGACTTAGCGTGTTTTCAATACAGAACAAAAGGAGGACAAAAAGCGCCTTTAATTATTAGGACGCGCGGACATAGGTTGGAAGGTATCTGGCATTCAGGTTCTCCGATAGGTAGTCTTTTACATAGCCTAAGAGGAATTTATATTTTAGTGCCTCGCAACATGACCAAAGCGGCAGGGTTCTACAATACAATGTTAAAATCCGATGATACAGCATTAATTATAGAATGCCTAAATGGGTATCGCTTAAAAGAAAAACTCCCCGAAAATATTGGAAAATACACCGAACCCCTCGGGCAGCCCGAAACGATTCGCGAAGGACGCGATGTAACAATAGTTACTTATGGTTCTATGTGCCGAATTGTGATGGATGCAGCAAGTCAGCTTGCAGAAATAGGCATTGAAGCCGAAGTGGTAGATGCACAAACATTGTTGCCTTTTGATGTTGACCACAAAATTGTAGCATCCATCAAAAAAACGAACCGTGTGATTTTTGCCGATGAAGATGTTTCGGGAGGCGCTACTGGCTTTATGATGCAAAAGGTGATAGACGAGCAGAACGCTTACAGATGGCTCGATAGCAAACCAATCACCATCTCTGCTAAAGACCACAGACCTGCTTATGCTTCCGATGGCGATTACTTCTCGAAACCAAACATAGAAACCGTATTCGATGCAGTTTACGAAATGATGAGCGAGGTAGACCCTAGAACTTTCCCCGCTTTATACTAGCGCATTTAATATGAAAAATTACAGAGAGAGCAGAGGGCATACCATGTGTATTCCCTTTGCTTTTTTTATATTGTAAGAAAAAAAGCAAAACCATGGCTACCACAGAAAAACAAGCCACAGGCACACAATTGGCAAAGGCAAGAGAAGCCTACCGCAGTAACATGCTGAACAGAAATAAATTCCGCGCTTTTACATTAGGGAAAGTACCTATGCTCTTTTTCTCTGGAACTAAGATTTTATCGCTTACAGACAGCGAGTGCGCTGCTTCATTGCCCTACCGTTGGCTCAACCAAAACCCCTTTCAATCTATCTATTTTGCCGCCCAAAGCATGACGGCAGAACTCACTACTGCGGCATTAGCAATGCTTGCTATCCAGAGGCACAGTCCTTCGGTGGCTATGATTATCGTGAATTTAGAAGCTGACTTTCCTAAAAAGGCAACAGGGCAAACTACCTTTACCTGTGTGGAGGGGCATAAAGCTTTTGAAGCCGTGAACAAGTGCATAGAAACAGGAGAACCCGCCCTCGCCAAAATGGTAACTGAAGGTAGGTTAAACGACGGAACGCTTGTTTCGAGATTTGCTTTTACGTGGTCGTTTAAGCAGAGAAGTAAGCGATAGTACAAACCACATAGGTTTGTGCTTTTGCTAAATTAAACTTGCACTAACACTACGGTGATATTATCCTTTCCCCCTTCCTTATTTGCTTTTTCAATTAATTGTTCTGCCGTTTTTTGAAGGGTATAACCGCTGTTTAAAATCGTCTCAATTTCCGTCTTCTGTACCATGCCGTTCAAACCGTCGGTACACAACAGAAATAAATCGTCGGCTGCAATTTGTTGCACAGCAACAGGAATTTCTTCTATCAGGCCATTATAAACGCCTATGTATTCGCTAATCAGGTTACTTTTGGGGTGAGTATCCATTTCGTCTTCAGTAATTAACCCTAAATCTACCATTTCTTGAACGGGCGAGTGGTCTTTTGTGAGGCGATGAAGCTTTTTATCTCTTTGCAGATACAGGCGAGAATCGCCAATGTGGGTATGTATTAGCGTGTTTTGATAAACCCAAGCCGCTACAATAGTGGTACTCATCTGTCGGAATTTTGGTTCTTCTTTGGCGAACCGATATAAATCCTTTTGCGCCGCATTAAAAGCTTGCCGAAACAGTTCGGTAGGAGGCGTGCTAGTGAGTTGATTTTTAGTACAGTTACTAAAATATTTTAATACGGCTTTTACGGCAAGTTGTGCAGCTTTTGCACCACCAAGGTAGCCTCCCACGCCATCGCAAACTACTACTAATTTCCCTAATTGAAGGTCTGTCTCGCCACAGGCATCTTGGTTCTCTGAACGCAACAAGCCAATATCTGTTTTTAAAACGGTCGTTATCATGAATTTTGTGAGGAATATGAATTTGAATGGTAAACTATTTATACTTTTAATTAATTTGAGTGTCAATTCAATTAATTACCATTGAAAATTAAAACGCATTCAGGAATCCTTATGAAAAAAATATCCTATTTAGCAGCTTTAGTTTTAATTATTTTTAGTTGTGGGGGCAATACTGAAAATAATACGGCGACCACCGAAAACGAAATTACTTTACAAGAAGAAACGCAACCTTCTGAAACCACAGCAGCTAACAGCGAGCTTATAAACGAAGAGGGTACTCCCGAAGAAATTGTTGAGCCTTCCGAAGATTGGCTCTGTATTCCCGGAATAAAAGTAGGGAAAATTAACGCAAATACGAGCGAAGCCGATTTGAAAGCTCTTTTTTTACCCGAAAATGTGATAACGGAAGATATTTCTGTTGCAGGAGGCCTCATTAGAGCAACAAGGGTGTACCCTGATACCGATAAC
>CAZFQW010000398.1:0-4118 GCA_964521225.1 uncultured Roseobacteraceae bacterium | reverse complement strand
ATCGGCTTGTAAAGAAACAAAAGCGAGCGTAGTAGGGTGCTGTTTATCGAAGATGAGCATAGAAGTATCCACTTTTTCTTTTTGAAGTGTTTTTGCTAAAAAATTGCCAAAAGGGTCGTCGCCTACTTTACCTGCAAAAACAGCCTCTCCGCCTAATTTTGTAATCGCCGCCGCCACGTTTGCCGGTGCTCCTCCTGCCTTCTTAACAAAGTGTTGCCCTTCTGAAAGCGAAGTGTCAATATCTTCACAAATGAAGTCAATGAGCAACTCCCCTACACACCATATTTTCTGATTCATATTCTTAAGTAATTTTAATTTATAATTTACAAATTCAGTGGGTTAAGAGAGGAATAGTAGCGAAATTTCTAGCGAATCAAAAAACCTTTCAAATGCAAACCGAAAATAAAATAAGCTTTCGCCTTCCCCAAAAAGGAATGACTTAAATCATTGGATGCCTGTTGGCAGGTTTCGTGATTTGTATAAAGTAAAATAGAATAACTTTGAGTACCAATATCACACCTACCGATATAAAAAAAGAAGTCTTAAAATGCGACCACTGTGGCGAACCTTGCCCCACAGTGCCTATTGCTTTTGGCGAAAAGAATTTCTGTTGCCACGGTTGCCAACTCGTGTACGAAGTAATTGCTTCGAGCGGGCTTGAAAGCTATTATTGCGTAACAGATACGCCCGGTACTTCCCAAAAAGAAGGGGTGGAAGATGGAAAGTATGCCTTCTTAGACGATGACGAAATTAAGAGTAAATTACTCGATTTCTCTGATGGGAAAATTGGGAAAGTAACCTTTTACTTGCCTCAGATACATTGCGCCTCGTGCATTTGGTTATTGGAAAAAATCCACCTTTTAAACCACGGAATTACCCATGCCCGCACTAACTTTTTACGGAAAGAAGTAAATATTACGTTTAAGCCGGCGGAAATTTCGCTCCGAGAAATCGCTGAACTGCTGAGCAAAGTGGGCTACGCGCCCCTCATTAGTTTAAACGACTTAGAAGAAGAAAAAGCAAAGCCATTTACACAAACCTCAGGTTTTTTTCTCCGCCTTGGTATCACAGGTTTTTGCTTCGGAAACATTATGCTGTTGAGTTTTCCCGAGTATTTAGGCCTGAAAAGTAATGATATGTGGGGGCAGGTATTTGGTTATCTTAATATTTTGTTGTCGCTGCCCGTATTTTTTTATGGTGCTTCCCCTTATTGGAGGTCTGCTTTAGCGGCAATTAAGCACAGAGCATTAAATGTAGATGTGCCCATTTCTCTTGGGATGATTGCCCTCTTCGGAAGGAGTATTTACGAGATTTTAAGCCATACAGGAGCCGGTTATTTAGACTCGCTCGCATCGCTTGTTTTTTTACTGTTAGCGGGCAGGTGGTTTCAGCAAACCACCTTCAACCAAATTTCATTTGAAAGAGATTACCGCTCTTACTTTCCCATTGCCGTATTGGTAAAAAAAGGGGAAAAAGAGAAATCGACCCCTTTATCGAACCTCCAAAAAAACGATGCGATTGTTTTAAGGCACGGTGAGCTTGTACCTGCAGATTCTATTTTGGTAAAAGGCGAAGCTTTCATTGATTATAGTTTCGTAACGGGGGAGTCAGAACCTGTTTACTTGAAAGCAGGAGAGAAAATTTTTGCGGGAGGCAGGCAACAAGGAGGAAGAATTGAGCTAGTCTTAGAAAAAGAGGTATCGCAAAGTTACCTCACCCGGCTGTGGTACGAACAAGCGTTTCAGCGAGAAGATACCGTTGCACTTGGCGACCTCACCTCAAAAATCAGTCAGTATTTCACTTTTGCAATTATTGCCATTGCTACTGTGGCTGCGGGTTACTGGTGGCTAAATAGCCCTGCCGTGGCAATCAATGTTTTTACTGCGGTATTAATAATTGCCTGCCCTTGCGCACTTGCGCTGAATGTGCCTTTTACTTTGGGCAATGCACTCAGAATATTAGCCCGTTTCGGCTTTTATTTAAAGGAAACCCACGTAATTGAAAAAATAGCCAAGCTTACCCAAATTGTATTCGATAAAACAGGCACACTTACCGAAGGGGGCGAATTTGCGCAAAGTAGATACGAAGGAGAAGAACTATCGGGCAACGAAAAGGCGGCAATTTACAGTTTGGTATCTGAATCTACACACCCAATTAGCAAAACCATAGAAGCGGCTTTAAATAGCTTTGAAAAACTGTTAGTAACCGATTTTCAAGAAATACTTGGGAGCGGTATTCAAGGAAATGTAAATGGATCACTTATTAAAATAGGAAAACATGATTTTGTATCGAAAGAAAAAAATATAAAACAAGATAAAATATCATTTCAGTCAGCTACTTATATCAGCATAAATCATAAAATTAAAGGAGCTTTTTATACGCAACAAAACATGCGAAAAGGCTTAAAAAGTTTGTTAAATCAACTAAGAAAACACTATGTAATATCTTTACTTTCAGGAGATTACGAAGGAGAGCGCAAAAGACTTGCAAGCGTTTTTAATGAAGGTGAAAAAATGCTATTCAGACAGCTCCCTGCTCAAAAAATGGCGTTTATTAATCAGTTACAAAACCAAGGGGAAAAAGTGGCGATGATTGGCGACGGACTTAACGATGCCGGCGCACTAAAACAAAGTGATGTGGGAATTGCCATTTCAAACAATGTGAATCAGTTTTCGCCTGCTTGCGATGCTATCTTAAATGCAAAACAGTTTTATCAGGCAGATAAATTACTGCAATTTTCGAGGCGTTGTGTTCGCATAGTGTATGGAGGATTTACACTTTCCTTACTGTACAATATTGTCGGGTTAACCTTTGCCGTACAAGGTCTGCTCTCGCCGCTAGTTGCTGCGATATTGATGCCTGTAAGCTCTATTACAGTAGTGCTTTTGGGGGTTTTAGGCACTTGGGTTGCCTCAGGTTCTTTAAATAATCCTCATAAGGGTAGTTAGTTCCGAACATTGTTTTGGTATGCTAATGATATGAAACTTTCGGATTCGTGGCACGAGTTTCTGATTGAGAACCAACAGGATAATGAGCATTTTACTGCGAAATTTATCACTCGTGCCACGACCAATTCAACTACAATCCTTTATAAGGATATTATAGCTTTTTATCTAAAATAAAGATCACACAGTTTAATTAAATCCTCTTCATTATTTGGTTTTAGCTTCTGCTTTTTAGCGATTGCTTTTAAATTGCTATCAAAAACCTCTTTATAAATTTTATTACCCGTAGGTATTTTACTGATACGTTCTTGCTTTTTTATGTAGTAAAACGCTCTTACTTTAGAGAATTTAGCAGGTTGTGCCTTCATATATCCATTAGTTTCTGTGGGGGCTTCTAATTCTATAATTTGTCGTTTAATGAGTTGATCACCTTTGCTGTTATTCCAAAGTAACCGACCGAATCCTTCTTTCCCATCTTCGTATTTTACAGGTAGGTACGTCCCTCCTTCTGAAACTCTTACCACATATTTATCTTCGTTGTTCAAATTCATGATTTTGTTATCATCCACTTTCACTTGAATTTTCTCATTGTAGGCATTGTATCGCACCAAATAGCTCTTGTCATCTGTACCAATTTTAGCAGTTTTAAAGTTTTCGTCTAGGTACGGAGAGCCTTCAATGCCTTTGTAGGTTGAAACACCCGCAGAGGATAATCGGATATTAATTGAGTTGGCATCTCCCGAAAGTGCTCCTGACTGTCCGAATAGAAGGCTATTACAAAAAGTAAATATAAAAATGAATGTAATTGTAAGTTTCATTACTAGTTGATTTTAAAATTGAATAAACAGTTGAAATTAAAGTGTTGAAAGTATATACTAAGAAGCAAAACTTATAATTTATTATTGTGTGCTAAAAGTAATTTTACAGAGTCTTAACTAATGGAGTGTTAAGTGGTTGGTAAACGTAATTTTAGCGTAACCAAGTATTTTTTTTTGAAGACAACAGCAGGCCGTTAAAGGAATTTAAAAACTTACTTACTATGGCCGAGAGAGGAATAGAATAGCTTGATATGAAATCGAAAAATTAGGTAAAAAAAATGACCCTATGAGGGCCATCTTTTTAGGCAGTATTTAGAATTCCGTGTATAAGAATTTAGAAGAGCAAGGGAGTTAC
>CAZFQW010000397.1:0-4119 GCA_964521225.1 uncultured Roseobacteraceae bacterium | reverse complement strand
CCTCTTTAACGGTAGTTTCTTCTGTAGTAGTCGTTTCTTGTGAACCACCACAAGCATACATAAAAACAACTCCGAGAGCTAACGCTAAGTACTTTAATGTTTTCATTTTTAGGGAAGTTTAATATATTAAAGACTAACAACAAAAGAGTAAACAGATATGTTTTCAATTATAATTTGATAATAGAAGATTAAATGCATTAAAGTAGCTTTTAAGTGAAAACATGTCAGTAAACCTTTGGTTAAAATGCAATTAATGTATATTAAACATCAATCCTGATGACTGAAAAAGAAGTAAAAGATGCCATTCAAGAAATCCCGATAGGGGCAAAAATTCAATTGATAAAAACGAATGGGGGAATTATAGAAGTACAATTGGCAAGCCACGACGTAAGCGGCACAGTCGAAAAAGATTACGGTACTGTGATAGTACCTGCCTTGCCACCTGCATTAGTAGTAGTAGGGGGGACGCGCTTTGGGAAGTTCCGCATTGATGCTAGTGAAATTGTGAAAATTGCTTGGATTGGTTGATACCCAAAGAGAACCCAAATTATCGTCTTAGGTTCTCTTTGGGCTAGTAAATATTAAGATACTATGGAGTCTTTAGAAAAAGACAATTTATTATATAGCCAATAAATAAGAACTCCTAGAATAGGAATAAATAATACAAGGATAACCCATAATAATTTACTCATTAACCTAAGATTTCCATTCTTGAGTATGCTTATTATCGTAACAATGTAAATTACACATAATATAAAAATAAGAAGAGGTTCTAACCAAGCTGCAACATTGCCTGGTATTCCAATGAAAGGGTACATATTTCTTTTATTGAAGTTTATTAAAATTCAATTTACATGAAAAAGAAAATTTCAAAGTATCTGTTTAAAATCATTAGCAAAATAGACTTATTATAGTCGACATAAATGTTATATAACTTACATTATGTTAAATAAAAAATCTAAAACAAAAGGAGCGCTTTTATGCCCCCCTCTCGTTCGATTTATTTTTCTAGTTGACTGTAATCAAATCCGTCGAGGAATTTAGTTGTGAAATTTCCACTTTTAAAGTCTTCGTTATCCATCATATAAATATGAAAAGGGATTGTGGTTTTGATTCCTTCGATTACAAACTCTTGCAAGGCGCGTTTCATGCGAACAATTGCCTCTTCCCTGCTTTGGGCTGTTACAATGAGTTTGCCAATCATTGAATCGTAATAAGGTGGAATGGTATAACCTGCATACACGTGGCTGTCGATTCTTACACCTGCACCTCCTGGAATGTGAAGATTTGTAATCTTGCCCGGAGATGGCCTGAAATCGTTCATAGGGTCTTCGGCATTGATACGGCACTCAATGCTATACAACTGCGGGAAATAATTTTCTCCAGAAATAGGAATACCCGCTGCTACTTTTATTTGTTCTTTAATTAAATCAAAAGAGCTAACTTGCTCAGTAACAGGGTGTTCTACCTGAATTCTAGTGTTCATTTCCATGAAATAGAAATTGCGGTGTTTATCTACCAAGAATTCAACCGTTCCGGCACCTTCGTAATTAATCGCCTTTACTGCTTTTATTCCTGCTTCCCCCATTCTTTGGCGTAAATCGTCTGTCATAAATGGTGAAGGGGCTTCTTCAATCAGTTTTTGATGTCTTCGTTGGATAGAACAATCTCTTTCGGAGAGATGACAGGCATTGCCAAATTGGTCGCCAAATACCTGAATTTCAATATGACGGGGTTCTTCAACAAATTTTTCTAGGTAGATACCATCATTAGAAAAAGAAGCCTTAGCTTCCGTTCTAGCATCATCCCATGCTTTTTGGAAGTCTTCTTCTTTATGTACTAGCCGCATTCCCTTACCTCCGCCACCTGCAGTTGCTTTCAGAATAATCGGATAGCCTATTTCTTTGGCAATTTCTTTTCCTTCTGCTACAGAAGAAAGAAGTCCTTCAGAACCAGGTATTGTTGGTACGCCAGCTTCTTTCATCGTAGCCTTGGCAGAAGCTTTGTCGCCCATTCGGTTAATTTGGTCGGGAGTAGCGCCAATAAATTTAATATTGTACTCTTGGCAGATAGACGAAAACTCGGCATTTTCTGCTAAGAATCCGTAGCCGGGGTGTATTGCATCTGCATTTGTAATTTCCGCAGCAGCAATAATATTGGGCATATTTAGGTAAGAATCGCGACTTTGCGGAGAAACGGACGTGCAAACTGTCTTTATCTGCTTGTGAATAAACGGCGACAGTCTTTATTCCCATCTCATTGCAAGTCCTGATAATTCTTAAAGCGATTTCTCCCCTATTTGCAATCAGAATTTTTTTGAACACGGTGTTTAAATTTTATAGTTCAACTTAAGATGGGTCTACCAAAAATAATGGTTGGTCGTACTCAACCGGACTAGCATTATCAACTAAAACTTTTACAATTTTCCCTGAAACTTCCGATTCAATTTCATTGAAAAGCTTCATCGCCTCTATGATACAAACAATTGAGCCTTGCTCAACTTGATCGCCAACATTTGCGAAAGCATCAGACTCTGGGTTCGAAGCTCTGTAGAAAGTACCAATCATCGGAGATTTAATCTCAACATAATTAGAGCTATCAGCAGAAGCAGAAGGTATGCTTTTTGTTTCTTGCGGCACTTGATTCTCAGTTGCAGTAGGTTGCTGCGCAGTGGCTTGTGGCACAACTTGAGGCGCATTTACTGGAACTACTACACCATCAGGTGCTTTTTTTACATGAAGTTTAATCTCTTCAGTTTCAATATTTACTTCGTTAAGACCTGAGTCTGAGATGAAGCTTATTAGTTCTTTAATTTCTTTCGCTTTCATAAAAATCCGTTTTCCTGTGTTGTTTAAGAATTAAGATTTCACTCTCTCAACATACGAGCGTGTTCGAGTGTCTATTTTTAAAACCTCCCCATCATTAATAAATAAGGGAACTTGGATTTGAGCACCAGTTTCTAAGGTGGCAGGTTTAGAGGCATTTGTTGCGGTGTCACCCTTTAGGCCAGGTTCTACATAGGTAACTTGTAGTTCTACAAATTGTGGTAATTCACAACTTAATATTTCTTCTTTTTCTGCATGGACTAATAAATCGATGTTCGTTTGTCCATCTTTTATTAAATCGTTATTAGGAACATTTTGAGCTTCGAGAGAAAGTTGTTCGTAAGTTTCTGTATTCATAAAATGAAACCCTAGATCGTCTTTATATAAGTATTGATGAGGTCTTCTTTCGATACGGCAAGTGGTTACTTTGTGTCCGGAAGTAAAAGTATTGTCAAGTACCTTCCCTGTTCTTATACTTTTGAGTTTCGTTCTAACAAATGCAGGGCCTTTTCCTGGTTTTACATGTTGGAACTCTACTATACTGTAAATATCGTGGTTATACTCAATGCATAAACCGTTTCTAAAATCTGCTGTGGTAGCCATAGTTTCGATGATTATTAATAAATTTACGCAAATGTAAACTAGCAAGGAATTTTTATCCAAATCAATAAGCCCATTTTAAATAAGTAGCTCCCCAAGTGAAACCACCACCAAAAGCTGCTAAGATAAGATTGTCTCCCTTTTGTAGTTTAGATTCGTAATCCCAAAGGCATAAAGGGATAGTGCCTGCTGTTGTATTACCGTATTTATGGATGTTGAGCATCACTTTTTCTTCTCCTATACCCATTCGGCTAGCGGTAGCATCGATAATTCTTTTATTTGCTTGATGAGGCACCAAATATTTCACGTCGTTGCCGGTAAGGTTATTCCGCTCTAGAATAGTGGCTGCTGCATCGGCCATGTTTGTAACTGCAAATTTAAAAACGGCTTTGCCTTCTTGTTTTACAAAATGCTCTCTTGCATCTATCGTAGCATGCGAAGCTGGCTTTCTACTCCCTCCGGCAGGCATATTTAAAAAATCCTCTCCTTGTCCATCGACTTTAAAGAAAGAATCGATTATACCAACATGATCTTCTGTAGGTTCTAACAATACAGCTCCGGCGCCATCACCAAAAATAATACAAGTAGCTCTATCTGTATAATCAATAATGCTAGACATTTTGTCGGTACCCACTATAAGGACTTTCTTGCAAGTTCCACTTTCTATAAACTTTGCCCCCGTAGTGAGTGCATA
>CAZFQW010000396.1:0-4125 GCA_964521225.1 uncultured Roseobacteraceae bacterium | reverse complement strand
TGATGGTAACGCAGGAGCTTGGTTTATAACTATAGAGTATTTCATTTTTGGATTTGTAATCTTTGCTTCTTCGATCAATTCATCTAAATGATTGAGAGTTTTTAAGTCCCTTCTTTTAGGCCTTATAGGGAATAAAGCATGTGTGCAGGTAACTAAAGCAGATCTTAACGCTTTAGAATCTTGGCCCCCACAGTCTACTAAAATTATTTTATATTTCAGTTTTAAACTCTCTAAATTCTGCAAAATATTTCCATACATTTGTATGCATTCTATATATGGTTTTTTTGTATTATTACACCGCTCTTGTGCCCAGTCAGAAGTTGTCTTTTGAGGGTCGCAGTCAATTACTAAAATATTTTCTTCAATTCGTTGTAATATAACCGCTATATTTTGAGTTAAGCAACTCTTTCCAGTTCCACCTTTTTCACCGCCTATTAATATAAGCATAATTTTCACCTTTATACATACTGAAACATACTAGTATATATCAGTATGTATCAGTATGCAATAGTAAGTATTAATGAATATCAGTAAATATCAAAATGTATCGGTTAATACTAGTGCGTAACAATAAACACCAATAAATATTAGTAAGTATTGATACATATCGATTAATATTACTACATACTAATACATACTAGTATGTAGTAAGAATCGCTAATAAATAATTTATATATTTTTGTCTCATCAAAGAAACCTTTACTGAGACAGCTTTGCGCCACAGAAACGCCTCCTATTTGCAAAAGAGGGTTTTATTTAAAGAAAATGTAGTATATACTAATAAGTGTATTAATATAACTTTTATAAGGATTATGCATAAAGCTAAAATATTTAAAAATGGGCAAAGCCAAGCAGTAAGAATACCGAAAGAATATAGATTCAATAGCAAAGAGGTCGCTGTTACTCCCCTTGGTAATGGTATTGTCCTGCAGCCAATACTTAAATCGTGGCATGATGTGTTTAAGGTTATAAAGCCAACGGAGGACTTCCTTATAGATGGAGTAGATGATTTGCCTGCGGACAAAAGAGAGTGGGAGATGTTCAAATGATCTATATGTTAGATACGAATATTTGCATTTATACGATTAACAAGAAACCTCTTTCTTTTCTGGATAGGCTGGAGAAAATAGATAAAGCTTACCACATAGCAATTTCTTCTATAGTATTAGCAGAGCTACAATATGGTGTTTCTAATAGCCTACATAAAGCCCAAAATCAGATTAATTTAGATGCTTTTTTAACAAAAGTCTCTGTCCTGCCATTTTGTGAAAAATCTGCCTTCTATTACGGTGAAATTCGAAGCAGTTTAAAAAAACAAGGACAGTTGATAGGTGGTAATGACTTACTAATAGCAAGTCATGCTATTATGGAAGATGCAATTCTAGCTACGAGTAACATTAATGAGTTTTCACGTATTGATAATCTTAAAGTTGAACATTGGGAGTTGTAGAGCGCTTGGTCTAGTTTATTTGAAAAATCTAAGGTTGCTTTTGCTAAGATAATAAATATGAATTCCCAAAAAAATACAGAATATTTATCAGGTAATATAGAGAGGATCACTTACCACAACCAGGATAATGGCTTTTGTGTGCTGCGCGTTAAAGTTAAAGGGCATAAGGATTTAATAACTGTAACTGGTAACTCTCCTACTTTATCTGTTGGCGAATATATTAAATGTAGTGGTACCTGGCATAATGACTATAATTATGGAAAACAATTCAAAGCTAACTTTTTAAAAGCTCTGCCACCTGATACTTTAGAAGGTATAGAAAAATACTTAGGCTCTGGTTTAATTAAAGGCATAGGACCGCATTTTGCTAAGCAACTCATTACCGCCTTTGCCGATCAAGTCTTCGATATTATTGAACAACGACCTGAGTTACTAGCTACTATAAATGGGATAGGCAAGACCAGGGCAAAAAGTATCTGTAGTAATTGGCAATATCAAAAGATTGTGCGCGAGATTATGGTGTTTTTACAGTCTCATGGGGTGGGTACAACGCGAGCAACCAGAATATTCAAAACTTATGGCAAGGATGCAATTGCCATAGTATCAAAAAATCCTTATCAATTAGCAAAAGATATTAGCGGTATTGGCTTTATTTCAGCTGATACTATAGCTGGTAATCTAGGAATTGCGAAAGATTCTCTAATTAGAGCTAGAGCAGGCTTGTCGCATGTATTACTAGAAGCAACATCAAGTGGGCACTGCGGCCTGCCATATGAAGCACTGATACTAAATAGTCAAAAATTATTGGCAATAGATAGAGAGTTAATCATACTTGCGATTGAAGAAGAAATAAGTATAAAATCTATAATGTACGATCACATTGATGATATACCATGTATATTTCTTACGAGTTATTATTATTACGAACGGCAAATAGCAAAAATACTTTTAACTATTAAACACTCTGCAATTCCGTGGGAAGTCAAGAATATTGCTCAAACATTACTCTTAATAGAACAGGAATTAGCTATCACATTAGCTGATGCTCAAAAAGCCGCAATAGCAAGGGCTTTGTCAGAAAAACTTATGGTAATTACTGGCGGCCCCGGTACTGGTAAAACTACCTTAGTTAAAACTTTACTTAAAACGCTGGAATCTAAGAAATTAAATATTAAGTTATGCGCGCCAACTGGTAGAGCTGCTAAAAGATTAACTGACACTACTGGCGTAGATGCAACTACTATACACAGATTATTAGAAATAGATCAAGCACACGGCGGCTTTAAATACAATGAAGAGAATAAGCTTTTGTGTGATTATCTAATTGTAGATGAAGTCTCGATGGTTGATGTTGCATTATTCTGTTCTTTAGTTAAAGCTTTACCTGATCATGCAGGATTATTACTTGTTGGTGATGTAGACCAGCTTCCATCAGTTGGTGCGGGACAAGTGCTAAAGGATATTATCAATTCGGGTGTAATAGCTGTAATCAAATTAACGCAAGTTTTTAGGCAAGCTACAACAAGCGATATTATAATTAATGCACATAATATCAATAAAGGCATTATACCTAATTTAACTTCGCCAAAAGAGGGGGCTGATTTTTATTTTATTGAAGCCGAGCTTGGCGGTGAAATAATTAATAAAATTGTTACTATGGTTGCTGACAGAATACCAAAGAAATTTCATTTAGATCCAATACAAGATATTCAGATATTATGTCCTATGCAAAGAGGTGGGACTGGCGCCAGGGCGCTCAACGTTGAATTACAAAAAGTATTAAACCCAAATTATAAGGAAGGTATTGTAAAGTTTGATCAAATATTTGCTGTGGGTGACAAGATCATGCAAACTGAAAATAATTATGACAAGGATACTTATAATGGAGATCTTGGCATTATTACGGCTATTAATCAACAAGAACAAGAAGTTACGATCAATTTCTATAATAATCATCATATATACGATTACACTGACTTGGATCAAGTAACTTTGGCTTATGCAACTACTATACATAAATCTCAAGGATCAGAATATCCGGCAATTATTATCCCTTTAACTATGCAAAGTTATATGATGCTCAAGCGCAACTTAATTTATACAGGAATCACACGGGGTAAAAAACTAGTAATCGTCATAGGGCAAAAAAAAGCATTTGCTATGGCGATTAAAGATGATAGAAGCTCTAATCGCTACTCTAAATTGATAGATTGGTTGCAGCTGCAAGATGTAGTTTAACACCAGGATGAATTCCAGCCTTAAGCATTGACTCGCCGGAGGCTTTCACGAAGAAGGTGGCAGTAGGATGTTTGATTAGATGCTTGTTCAAGTCAAGCGTACCTTCTATGTAATCATCGGCCGGGGAGGGGAAGCCTGCTTGGACGGCGCAGGCATAAAGTGGCAACTGATACCCCCGCGCTTCACCGAGCTCTAATAGTTTACTCTGCATACTGGCCGGTGCCCCTTGGCCTTTTAGAGATGCTTGATCGTGGCTCAACATTTTACTCTTTTCCTGATATTAATAGCTTGAGATATATAATATCGTACAATATTCAAAAAGCAACTATAACAGCACGCAGCTTCTCAAGCTAAATTGCATTAAGAAAACAAAATATTCCACAAACTCACTTAGGGTATATTAGCTTGCAGGAGCTAACCTGTTAGAAAGAAATAGT